>NZ_BCBD01000024.1:0-47148 GCF_001320345.1 Pseudomonas sp. NBRC 111127
GTACCAGGTCGTCGTACAGGCGCTGCAGGTGACGCACAGCAGTTTCCTGCGCCGCGTCATGGAAGAAGTCGGGACGTTTCAGATCTGCTTGATAGCGTTCTAAGGGAGTCATGATTCGTTAGCGAGGCAACAAAAAACGGGCCGTCACTGTAGCGACCGGCCCGCTTTATGGCAATTGGAGTTGCGGCGAATTGCCTCAGTCCTGTTGTGGGGCCAGGGCTTCGTGCAGGCTTCGAATGGCTGCATCCCGCGCTTCAGCGCTGGCGAACTGCGGCCCGTCGGCAACCTGTTCACCGTTGAGCCACAAGCCGAAACCCAGGCCCTGCACACGCACATCGGCCTCAGCACCCTGCTGCAGTTGCTTGCTCACCGCACCTGCACTCTTGCCGTCGGCAAAGCTGCGCGACAACAGCAGTTGCTCACCGTCGGCGGCCAGCAGGCGGAAGCGGAAGCTGCCGTCCTCATCACGGAAGCTGACGAAACGCGCGCTCTTGGCGGCCTTTTTCTTCACTTCGGTACTGGTTTGCACGCTGCTGCGGAACGAGCGCAGGCCAACCGCCTCGCGCAGTTGCTCCAGGAACGGGGTGGCAATCTTGCGGGCCTTGGCGGCCCCCGCCAGCAGGATATCCTCAAGGTCGGCCGGGCGCGCGATCAGCTGGTGATAGTGCTCGCGTTTTTCCGCCAACTGGCCGTCCAGCAACTGGAACAGGCGCTGCTTGGCATCGCCCCAGCCCAGGCCCTGCAACAACTCGTCGCGGAACCCGGCGCACTGTTCTGGCGTAGCGAAGGCCTGGTAGAGGGTGAACAGGTGCGAAGTGTCCGGGTCCTTGGCTTCGCCAGGCGCACGCGAATCGGTCACGATGCGCGAGATGGCGTCTTTCATGTCCTTGGCGCTGGTGAACAACGGAATGGTGTTGTCGTAGCTCTTGGACATCTTGCGCCCGTCCAGGCCCGGCAGGGTCGCCACGCTTTCTTCGATCACCGCCTCTGGCAGGGCGAAGAAGTCCTTGCCTTGGCCGAACAGGTGGTTGAAACGCTGACCGATGTCCCGGGCCATTTCCACGTGCTGGATCTGGTCGCGGCCCACCGGCACCTTGTTGGCATTGAACATCAGGATGTCGGCCGCCATCAGCACCGGGTAGCTGAACAAGCCCATGGTCACGCCGGCATCCGGGTCTTCACCGGCTTCCACGTTCTTGTCCACCGAGGCTTTGTACGCATGTGCACGGTTGAGCAGGCCCTTGGCCGCAACGCAGGTCAGCAACCAGGTCAACTCGGGGATTTCCGGAATATCGGACTGGCGGTAGAAGGTCACCTTGCCGGCGTCCAGGCCACCGGCCAGCCAGGTGGCGGCGATTTCCAGGCGCGAGCGCTGGATGCGCAGCGGGTCGTCGCACTTGATCAGCGCGTGATAGTCGGCCAGGAAGTAGAACGAGTCGACACCGGGCTGCTGGCTGGCACGGATCGCCGGGCGGATGGCGCCGGCGTAGTTGCCCAGGTGCGGAGTGCCGGTGGTGGTGATACCGGTGAGAATGCGCGTGGTCATGGGTGTTCGCTTATTCAGGCTTGGCTCAGTTCGAAAGGCGCGGCAGCAGCAGATCCTTGAGATCGGTCAGCTTGCCATGAAAGAAGTGTCCGCATTCTGCCACTTTCAGCAGCTCATGGGGGCGCGACAGGCTGTCGGACCAATCGTAAACCAGCTGCGGCGCGACCACTTCATCGGCCTCCGGCTGCACCACGGTGATCGGGCATTGCTGTGGCAGGGGGAATTCGTCGGTCAGGCGCATTACCGCTGGGGCAATCATGAACAAGTGCTGCAGGCTCACCCCACCCGCCTCCAGGCGGCCAGCCAGGCTGGTGGCAACGAAGCCGCCGAACGAGAAGCCCATCAGCACCAGCGGCAATTGCGGGTGCTTATCGCGCAGCCAGGCCGCAGCAGCCTCGGCATCGGCCACTTCGCCTGCGCCCATGTCGTGGCTGCCAGCGCTCTGCCCGACGCCCCGGTAGTTGAACCGCAGGGTCACATAGCCGGCGTCACGGGCGGTGCGCTGTAGGGTCGAGACCACCTTGTTGAGCATGGTGCCGCCCTGAACCGGGTTGGGGTGGCAGATCAGCACCGCGCCGCGGGCATCGGCCACGTCCAGGTACAAGGCTTCCAACTGGCCACTGGGGCCATCGATGAACAAGGGGGTTTCGCGGACAAGCAAGGCACTACTCCGTGACCTCGGGGTGGGTCGTTTCGTCTAGGTGAGGAATTCTGTTCTGATTTGCGATCGCTCGCGGTATACAGCGCAGGTCTGAGCCGTTAACGTAAAGCAAAGCCGTTTATAGAGGAAGGACTCGTGGAACTCTCGCTCCTTGTTTGGTTGTTGCCGACCTTGGCCCTGGTCATTGGCGTGGTCGTCGGTTTCGTCGTGGCTCGCCTGCTGCCCAATGCCGCGCCCAGCAGCACACAGCGCCAGCTGGATGAAATGCAGAAACGCTTCGACAACTACCAGAACGAAGTGGTGACCCACTTCAACAGCACTGCAGTACTGGTCAAGAAGCTGACCCAGAGCTACCAGGATGTCCAGGACCACCTGGCCGACGGTGCCAACACCCTGGCGCTGGACGAACTGACCCGCCAGCGCCTGTTGGCCGCCCTGCACTCCGAAGGTGCACATGGCCCCCGTGATCGCCTGACCCCACCGAAGGACACTGCCGAAGTGCCGCGCGATTATGCGCCAAAGGTGCCGAATTCCCCGGGCATGCTCGACGAGAGCTACGGGCTCAAGCGTTGATTCGCTGAACATGAAGAAGGCCTCGCGAGAGGCCTTTTTTGTGGGCAGCCCAGGTACGCCGAAGCATTTGAAATCTGCGTAATATCTGTGGGACCGGGCGTGCCCGCGAACACCGGCGTAGCCGGTGCCAGCCACCGCGCTGGATTCTTCGCGGGCACGCCCGCTCCCACAGGTGCCTGCTAAATCAATAAGTTATGTACTGTTCTATGGAACGGCCAGCCCAAACAACCTAGCTGCAAGCCTGCAATGCCTGCTCGACATCCGCCAGCAGGTCTTCCACATCCTCCAACCCCACCGACAAGCGCACCAACCCCTCCGAGATCCCGTGATGCGCCCGCTCCTCTGGCGTATAGCTGGAATGGGTCATGCTCGCCGGGTGCTGCGCCAACGATTCGGCATCCCCCAGGCTCACCGCCCGGGCAAACAGCTGCAGTGCGTTCATGAACCTGCGCCCGGCCTCGATGCCACCCTTGAGCTCAAAAGCAATCATCCCGCCCGGCAAACGCATCTGCCGCTGCGCCAGCTCGTATTGGGCGAACGATGGCAAGCCCGGGTAGTGGATAAGCTCGACCTGAGGCTGCCGAGCCAGGAACTGCGCCACCTCCAGTGCGTTGGCGCAGTGGCGGTCCATGCGCAGTGCAAGGGTCTTGATCCCGCGCATCAATAAAGCCGCGTCATGCGGAGACAGCACCGCCCCGGTCATGTCTTTCAGCCCTTCCAGACGAATGCGGTCGACCAGCGCCTTGCGCCCCACTACCAACCCCGCGGTGATATCACCATGGCCACTGAGGTACTTGGTCGCGGAATGCACCACCAGGTCCGCCCCCAACGCCAGTGGCCGCTGCAGGTAGGGCGTGCAATAGGTATTGTCGACCACGATATGCAAGTCATGACCACGGGCCACCTCGGCGACCGCCGCGATATCCACCAGTTGCATGGTGGGATTAGCTGGCGTTTCAAAGTAGATCATGCGTGTCTTGCGGGTGATGGACGCCCTTAAAGCCTTGACGTCATTGAGGTCGACGTGACGGACCTTCACCCCGAACTGGCCAATGCCGTGATGCAGAAACGCAAAGGTGCACCCATACAAGGTATGCCCCACGATCAGTTCGTCGCCGGGGCGCAGCAGGGTCCAGATTGTCGAGGTAATCGCGCCCATCCCCGACGCCAGCGCCAAGCCTGCCTCACCACCCTCCAGCGAAGCCATGCGCTCCTCCAGCAGCGCCAATGTGGGGTTGGAGATGCGGCTGTAGAAATGCCCTGCCACGTCCCCGGCAAAGCACGCTGCGCCGTGTTCAACAGTGGGAAAGGCATAGGTGGCGGTCTGGTAAACCGGCGGCACCAGCGCGCCACTATGGGACAGCGGGTCGTAGCCATGGTGGATGGCTCGCGTGGAAAAACCGGTGTTGTTATGGGAGTCGCGCATGGCAACAGCCTCTTGTGGTTTGCTATAAGCTTATGCCACCGAGCTGCCCGAATTTTTCCAAAGTAGCCCACACATCGGCCTGCTTGGTGGAAAGAAAACAACAATCAAACAAGCAGGAGGGCAAAACATGCCTTCGAGCCTCGATCGCACCGACCGCGCCTTGCTGGCCGCCCTGCAGGACAACGCCCGCCTCACCGTTGCCGAACTCGCCGACCAGGTGGCACTGACCACCTCGCCCTGCTGGCGCCGCGTCAAACTGCTGGAGGACAGCGGCTACATCACCGGTTACCAGGCCGTGCTCTCGCCCAAGTCACTGGGCTTCGGCGTCACTGCTTTTGTCAGCATCATGATGGACTCGCACACCAAGGACATGGCCCTGGCGTTCGAGCAGCGGCTGATGGAAATTCCCGAAATCGTCGCCTGCCACAACATCTCTGGGCGCTACGACTTTCTGCTGGAGATTCTGGCGAGGGACCTGGAATCGTTCGGCGAATTCACCCGCGAGGTGCTGCAGCGGCTGCCGGGGGTGAAGGAGATCTATTCGAGTTTTTCGTACAAGGCGGTGAAGGAGCGCCGGGTAATTCCTGTATCGGAACACCACATCTGAACGGCAAGCACGCCCCCCTGGCGCATCACCAGGCGTGAGACAACCTGCACAAAAAAACCCCGCCGAAGCGGGGTTTTTGGTAGTGCAGGCCAGCGCTTAGATCGCACCACGCTGACGCAGTACGTCCAACACCTGTTTAACGCCTTCGTCCACGCTGGTGGCCTGGGTGTCGATCACCAGGTCGGCATCCAGTGGCACATCGAACGGGAAGCTTTCACCCGGGATGTTGTCGCCACCGGCAGCGTACAGGCCCTGTGGGTCACGCTCGCGGCAAACCAGTGGGGACGCCTGTACGTAAACCGTTACCAGGCGATCCTTGCCGATCAGTGCCTTGGCCTGTTCGCGGCCTTCGGCATCCGGGGCCACGAACGCTGCCAGGGTCAGCATGCCGGCTTCGTTGAACTGGCGCGCCACATGGGCGGCACGGCGCCAGTTTTCGGTGCGGCCAGCGCGGTCCTGCGGCAGGCCCTTGTTCAGGTCGTGGCGCAGGTTCTGCCCGTCGAGCACGTACACTGCACGGCCCATGTCGAACAGCTTGCGCTCAACGGCATAGGCCAGGGTGCTCTTGCCGGCGCCAGAAAGGCCACTGAACAGCACGGTGGCTGGCTGCTGACCGAAACGCAGGGCGCGCTCCTCGGTAGACACGTGGGCCTGTTTGCCATGCTGGCCGGTGCTGCCATGCGGCAAGACTGGCTGGGCGATGATCATGCCGGCGCCGACGGTGCCGTTGGTGAGGCGGTCGATGACGATGAACGCACCGGTTGTGCGGTTGCTGTCGTAACCGTCCAAGGCAATAGCGCTGTCCAGGGATACCTTGACGCGGCCAATCTCGTTCAGCTGCAGGGCGCTGGCGGCGTCCTTCTCGAGGGTGTTCACATCAACCTTGTGGGTGATGCTGGCAATCGAGCCCGGCACGTAGCTAGTGGCGCGCTTGATGTCGTACTTTTTGCCCGGGAGCATCGGCTCTTCGGCCATCCACACCAGCATGGCATCGAACTGGTCAGTGACCGGTGGCACGTTGTCGGCATGCACCAGCAGGTCGCCACGGGAGATGTCGATCTCATCTTCCATGGTCAGGGTCACGGCCTGGCCTGGGCCGGCGCTTTCCAGTTCACCTTCATAGGTGACGATGGACTTGACCCGGCTGCTCTTGCCCGACGGCAGCACGACAATTTCGTCGCCCTTGTGCACCACGCCGCTGGCGAGGGTACCGGCAAAACCGCGGAAGTTCAGGTTCGGCCGGTTGACGTACTGCACCGGGAAACGCAGGTCGGTGAAGTTGCGGTCAGCCGACACTTCGACGGTTTCGAGGATTTCCATCAGGGTCGGGCCGGTGTACCACGGCGATTGTTCGCTGTGGTTGACCACGTTGTCACCCTTGAGCGCCGACATCGGCACGAAGTGCAGGCTGCTCGGGGTCAGGTTGATGGCTTCGGCGAACTTCAGGTAGTCCGCCTTGATGGCCTCGAAGACGCCTTCATCGAAGCCCTTCAGGTCCATCTTGTTGACCGCGACCACGATGTGCTTGATGCCCAGCAGCGACGCGATGTAGCTGTGGCGGCGGGTCTGAGTCTGCACGCCATAGCGGGCATCGACCAGGATGATCGCCAGGTCACAGGTGGATGCGCCGGTGGCCATGTTGCGGGTGTACTGTTCGTGGCCCGGGGTGTCGGCGATGATGAACTTGCGCTTGGCGGTGGAGAAATAGCGGTAGGCGACATCGATGGTGATGCCCTGCTCACGCTCGGCCTGCAGGCCGTCTACCAGCAGCGCCAGGTCGACCTCTTCGCCGGTGGTGCCAGACTTTTTCGAATCGCGGGTGATGGCCTCGAGGTGGTCCTCGTAGATCATCTTGGAGTCGTGCAACAGGCGCCCGATCAGGGTGCTCTTGCCGTCATCCACGTTGCCGCAGGTGAGGAAACGCAGCAGTTCTTTACGCTCGTGCTGAGCCAGGTAGGCGAGGATGTCCTCGCTGATCAGATCGGATTGATGACTCATTGCATTCAAGCTCCAAGCTGTAAGCTTCAAGCAGCAAGCTTGTCGGCGTACAGCTAGTTAGAAATTTTGTTGATCAACCCAGCAAGCATTCTGGATAGCTCACGGGTTTCAGTTATCCAGTCGTTGGCCAATTCGGCAGGCAAATAACCAATTTCACCGGCGATGATCAGTTGGGTCCGCAGTTCTGCGCAGGAAGCCTTCGCCACGCTCAGGAACCATGCTTTCTCCCGCATTCCTCTGCGCTCCATTCCCTCAGCGATATTGGAGGGGACTGAAACGGCTGCTCGAGTGATTTGGGACCTGAATCCAAAATCCCGACACCCAGCAAATGCCCGATATATCGCAACGGCTAAATTTTTACTTCTCTGCCAAACCAGCAACCTCTCAAAACCCACTGCAGGCACTCCCTGTGCGCCCGCAATGCAGGCGGCAGACCACAAAACTCAGAAACTACTCGCTCCGCTTCTGTCTTGCAGCTTGCCGCTTGTAACTTGAAGCTTAGAAATAGCCCTGACGTTTCTTGTCTTCCATGGAACCGGCGCCATCGTGGTCGATGACCCGGCCCTGGCGCTCGGAAGTGCGCGTCAGGAGCATTTCCTGAATGATGTCGGTGAGCGTTTCGGCCTCCGACTCGACAGCGCCCGTGAGCGGGTAGCAGCCGAGGGTACGGAAACGCACCTTCTTCTTGACGATGCGGGCTTTCTCTTCCTCGGAGAGGTGTTCGAGGATGCGCTCGTCGTCGATCATGATCAGGGTGCCGTTCTTCTCGATGACTTCACGCTCGGCAGCGAAGTACAGCGGCACGATCGGGATGCCTTCGAGGTAGATGTACTGCCAGATGTCCAGTTCGGTCCAGTTCGACAGCGGGAAGACGCGGATCGACTCACCTTTGTTGACCTTGCCGTTGTACACGTTCCACAGCTCGGGGCGCTGGTTCTTCGGGTCCCAGCGGTGCTTGCTGTCACGGAACGAATACACACGCTCCTTGGCCCGCGACTTCTCTTCGTCGCGGCGAGCACCACCGAAGGCGGCGTCGAAACCATGCTTGTCCAGCGCCTGTTTCAGGCCCTGGGTCTTCATGATGTCGGTGTGCTTGGAGCTGCCATGGGTGAACGGGTTGATGCCCTGCGCCACACCCTCGGGGTTGACGTGGGTGATCAGCTCCAGGCCCATTTCCTCGACCATCTTGTCGCGGAACCTGTACATCTCCTGGAATTTCCACTGGGTGTCGACGTGCATGACCGGGAACGGCAGCTTGCCCGGGAAAAAGGCCTTGCGCGCCAGGTGCAGCATCACGGCGGAATCCTTGCCGATCGAGTACAGCATCACCGGGTTGTCGAACTCGGCGGCCACCTCGCGGATGATGTGGATGCTTTCCGCCTCCAGCTGTTTCAAGTGCGTCAGTTTGTCGACCATGGCTACTCACGAAAAACGATCTTATGGACGGCCTGCGGGCCGTGTTCGAGCGGATCACTGTATCACAGCGGCTGCTTCTATTTAGGCGGCCAGCTAGATCGAAAAAGTCTAACGATATGACTGGGGGTTAGGCTAATGCCTGCTCAATTAAGCGTTACTGGGGCTGCTTTGCAGCCCTTCGCGGGCACGCCCGCTCCCACACGTTTGGCGCTGAGTTCAAGAAATGCGCGATCCCCGTGGGAGCGGGCGTGCCCGCGAAGGGGCCGGTAAGGTCAGATCGGGTTCGGGCAATCGATGAACAGGTGTTCCACGGCAAACCGCCGCGCCAGGTAATCACCCAGCGCCTGCACCCCGTACCGTTCGGTGGCATGGTGCCCTGCGGCGATGAAGCTGACGCCATTCTCCCGCGCACTGTGGTAGGTCTGCTCCGACGCCTCGCCCGTCAGGTACAGGTCTACCCCGGCGGCAATCGCCGTGTCGATATAGCCCTGCCCGCCCCCGGTACACCAGCCGACCCGGCGGATCATTTCGTCGCCTTCGACCAGCAGCGGCTCACGCCCCAGCACCTCCTGCACGCGCCGGGCAAAATCGCGGGCGGTCACCGGTTCGGCCAGCGAACCGACCAGCCCGACCACCTTGGGGTTCTCCGGGTCAAGCGGCCCTTCGACGGTAATCTCGAGTTGCCGCGCCAGCTGCACGTTGTTGCCCACCTCAGGGTGTACATCCAGCGGCAAGTGGAATGCCAGCAGGCTGATGTCGTTGTTCAGCAAGGTTTTCAGGCGGCGCTGGCGGATGCCGGTGATGCAGGGGTTTTCGCCCTTCCAGAAGTAGCCGTGGTGCACCAGCACCAGGTCGGCTCCGGCCTCGACCGCGGCATCCAGCAACGCCTGGCTGGCGGTGACACCGCTGACGATACGGCTGACCTGCGGCCGGCCTTCGACCTGCAGGCCATTGGGGCAGTAGTCCTGGATCCTGGCGCTGCCCAGGTAACGCTCGGCTTCTTCAACCAGGGTGTTTAGCGCGACGGCCATGAAAATCTCCTCGAAAACTGCACACTGCCCAGGCGCAACGCACAGGGAACGCCCGTATAATGCCGGCCATTATGGGCCGTCGCCGGCACTGGGGGAACCGGTGTATGATCGCGCGCGCTCATGCCCCACCGCGCGGCCACTGGCCCCCGCTCTTTTCAGGACTCGTTCATGTTCAAGGCTTTGCGTTACTTTGGCTGGCCCCTGCTTACCGGCGTATTGATCGCCGTGCTGATCATCCAGCGGTTTCCGGAATGGGTCGGCCTGCCCAGCCAGGACGTCAACCTGCAGCAGGCACCGCAGACCACGAAGATCATGCAGGGCCCGGTGTCCTACGCCGACGCCGTGACCCTCGCGGCCCCGGCGGTGGTCAACCTGTACACCACCAAGGTGGTCAACAAGAGCGCCCACCCGCTGTTCGAAGACCCGCAGTTCCGCCGCTTCTTCGGCGACAACCTGCCCAAGCAGCGCCGCTGGGAATCGAGCCTGGGCTCGGCAGTGATCATGAGCCCCGAGGGCTATCTGCTGACCAACAACCACGTCACCAGTGGCGCCGACCAGATCGTGGTGGCCTTGAAGGATGGCCGCGAGACCCTGGCCCGGGTCATTGGCAGCGACCCGGAGACCGACCTGGCGGTATTGAAGATCGACCTGAAGAACCTGCCCGCCATCACCATCGGCCGCTCCGACACCATCCATATCGGTGACGTGACGCTGGCCATCGGCAACCCGTTCGGCGTTGGCCAGACCGTGACCATGGGCATCATCAGCGCCACCGGCCGCAACCAGTTGGGCCTGAACAACTACGAAGACTTCATCCAGACCGACGCCGCGATCAACCCGGGCAACTCCGGTGGTGCGCTGGTCGATGCCAACGGCAACCTGGTCGGCATCAACACGGCCATTTTCTCCAAGTCTGGTGGCTCGCAGGGCATTGGCTTCGCCATCCCGGTCAAGCTGGCACTGGAGGTGATGAAGTCGATTGTCGAGCACGGCCAGGTGATCCGCGGCTGGCTGGGTATCGAAGTGCAGCCACTGAGCCAGGAACTGGCCGAGTCGTTCGGCATGAAGGACCGCCCAGGCATCGTGGTTGCAGGCATCTTCCGCGAAGGGCCGGCGGCCAAGGCCGGGCTGCAGCTGGGGGACGTGATCTTGAGCATCAACGGCGAACCGGCAGGTGACGGGCGCAAGTCGATGAACCAGGTGGCGCGGATCAAGCCTAACGAGAAGATCACCATCGAGGTGATGCGTAACGGGCAGCAGCTGAAGCTGGTGGCAGAGGTGGGGCTGCGGCCGCCACCGGCACCCGCTGCCCCACAAGAAGAGAAGTAAACATCGGGGCCGCTTTGCGGCCCCGGCTGTATCAATGCAGGATCTGGCTGAGGAACAACTTGGTCCGGTCGCTGCGCGGCCGGTCGAAGAAGTCATCCGGTGCCGCCTGCTCGACGATTTCACCTTTATCCATGAAGATCACCCGGTTGGCCACAGTGCGGGCAAAGCCCATCTCGTGGGTCACGCAGAGCATGGTCATGCCATCTTCGGCCAGACCCACCATGGTATCGAGCACTTCCTTGACCATCTCCGGGTCCAGGGCCGAAGTGGGTTCGTCGAACAGCATGATTTTCGGCTTCATGCACAACGCCCGGGCAATCGCCACGCGCTGCTGCTGGCCACCAGACAACTGCCCTGGGTACTTGTGCGCCTGCTCCGGGATACGTACCCGCTCCAGGTAATGCATGGCAATCTCTTCGGCCTTGCGGCGCGGCATCTTGCGCACCCACATCGGCGCCAAGGTGCAGTTCTCCAGAATGCTCAGGTGCGGGAACAGGTTGAAGTGCTGGAACACCATGCCCACTTCACGGCGGATCGCCTCGATCTGCTTGAGGTCGTTGGTCAGCTCCACGCCATCGACCACGATGCGCCCCTGCTGGTGCTCTTCCAGGCGGTTGAGGCAACGGATGGTGGTGGACTTGCCCGAGCCGGACGGCCCGCACAGCACGATACGCTCGCCCTGGCGAACATTGAGGTTGATGTCCTTGAGCACATGGAACTGACCGTACCACTTGTTCACACCCTGCATCTGGATGATCCCTTCGGGGCCGGCAGGCTGCTTGATCGCTTCACTCATTTCGAAACTCCTAACGCTTGTGGCCAGTGTCCAGCCTGCGCTCCAGGTGCATGGAGTAGCGGGACATACCGAAACAGAAAATCCAGAACACCAGGGCGGCGAAAACGTAGCCCTCGGTAGCCATACCCAGCCAGGCCGGGTCGGCGGCGGCTTGCTTGACACTGTTCAGCAGGTCGAACAGGCCGATGATGATCACCAGGCTGGTGTCCTTGAACAGGGCAATGAAGGTGTTGACGATGCCAGGGATCACCAGCTTGAGCGCCTGCGGCAGGATCACCAGGCCCATCGCCCGCCAGTACCCCAGGCCCATGGCTGCGGCCGCTTCGTACTGGCCCTTGGGGATGGCTTGCAGGCCACCGCGTACCACTTCGGCGACATAGGCCGACTGGAACAGGATCACGCCGATCATCGCCCGCAGCAGCTTGTCGAAGCTCATGCCCTCAGGCAGGAACAACGGCAGCATCACCGAAGACATGAACAGCACGGTGATCAGCGGCACGCCGCGCCAGAACTCGATGAAGGTCACGCACACCACCTTCACCGCCGGCATCCTCGAACGCCGCCCCAAGGCCAGCAGAATGCCCAGGGGCAAAGCGCCGACGATGCCCACGGTGGCGATCACCAAGGTCAGCATCAGCCCGCCCCACTGGCTGGTGGAAACGTTGCTCAGGCCCAGCAGGCCACCGTGCAACAAGGTGTAGGCCAGCAGCGGGTAAAGCACCAGGAAGCCCAGGCCATAGATGGCCTTGCGCGGGAAGCGCTTGATGAACAACGGCGCTGCGCCAAGCACCGCCAGCCATACCGTCAGGTCGACCCGCCAGCGCAGCTCGACGGGGTAGTAGCCGTACATGAACTGGCCGAAGCGCTGCTGCACGAACACCCAGCAGGCGCCGTCCTTGGTGCAGTCGGCGCGGGTGGTGCCAACCCAGTTGGCGTCGATCAGTGCCCAGTGCAACAGCGGTGGCACGATCAGCCAGATCAGGTAGAGGGCAAACAGTGTCAACAGGGTGTTCAGCCAGCTGGAGAACAGGTTGGTACGCATCCATGCGAGTACGCCGACGGTTTTCACCGGTGGCGGCATATCGGGTTTGAAAACATGGGCATTCACAGGCGTATCCTCACCGCTCGATCAGCGCAATGCGCTTGTTGTACCAGTTCATCAGCAGCGAAATGCTGATGCTGATGGCGAGATAGACACTCATGGTGATGGCGATCACCTCGATGGCCTGGCCGGTCTGGTTGAGCACGGTACCGGCGAATAGCGAGACCATCTCCGGGTAGCCGATGCCGGCCGCCAGCGACGAGTTCTTCGCCAGGTTCAGGTACTGGCTGGTCAGTGGCGGAATGATCACCCGCAAGGCCTGGGGGATGATCACCTTGCGCAAGGTTGGCCCTTCGCGCAGCCCCAGCGAGCGCGCCGCCTCGGTCTGGCCGTGGCTGACCGAACGGATGCCCGAGCGCACGATCTCGGCGATGAAGGCGGCGGTATAGATCGTCAGCGCCAGGGTCAGCGCCAGCAGTTCGGGGATCAGCACCCAGCCACCGACGAAGTTGAAGCCCTTGAGCTGCGGTGCCTCCCACGTGACCGGGCTGCCGAACAGCAGCACGCTCAGGCCTGGAATGACCAGCAACAGCGCCAGCGCGGCCCAGAACTTGTGGAACGGTACACCAGTCTCGTCGAAGCGTTTGTTGGCCAGGCGCACCATCAGCCAGACCGCCCCCACCGCCACCGCCAACGCCGCGACAAATGGCCAGAAACCATCCGCCATGGAGGCACCAGGCATGTTCAGGCCACGGTTGCTGATGAAGAACAGGTCGTTGAGGTTGATGCTGCCCCGCGGTCCCGGCAGGGTCAGGAATACGGCGAAGTACCAGAACAGGATCTGCAGCAGCGGCGGAATGTTGCGGAAGGTCTCCACGTACATCGTCGCCAGCTTGTTGATCATCCAGTTCGGCGACAAGCGTGCCACACCGATGATGAAACCCAGGATGGTCGCCAGGATGACGCCAATGAAGGTGACCAGCAGGGTGTTGAGCAGGCCGATGACGAACACCCGTGCATAGCTGTCCGATTCCACATAGGGGATCAGGTGCTGGGCGATGCCGAAGCCGGCACTGCGATCGAGGAAGTCGAAGCCCGAGGTGATACCCCGGTGTTGCAGGTTGGTTTGCGTATTGTGAAACAGGTACCAGCCCAGACCGACCACGAAAACGATGGTGAGAATCTGGAACAGCCACGCGCGCACACGTGGATCGCTCAGGGATAAACCCTTTTGTGCGCCAATATGATTTTGCATGAAGTGCCCCGGGAAATAGGGATTCGAACAACCTGCGGCGGCCGGATGCCGCCGCAGGGTGCAGCCATCAGCGCACAGGTGGCGCGTACTGGATGCCGCCGTTGTTCCACAGGGCGTTCATGCCACGGTCGATCTTCAGGTCGGTACCTTGGCCCAGGTTCTTCTCGAACACTTCGCCATAGTTGCCGACTTGCTTGACGATCTGCACTACCCAGTCTTTGGGCAGCTTGAGGTCCTTGCCGTACTCGCCGTCAGCACCCAGCAAGCGGGCCACGTCAGGGTTCTTGGTAGCTTTGGCTTCAGCCTCGACGTTCTTCGAGGTGATGCCCGCCTCTTCGGCGTTGAGCATGGCGAACAGGGTCCACTTGACGATGCTGAACCAGTCTTCGTCGCCTTTGCGCACCACCGGGCCGAGTGGCTCCTTGGAGATGGTTTCCGGCAGCACCACATATTCGGTCGGCGCGGCCAGCTTGGAGCGCTGGGCGAACAGCTGCGACTTGTCGGACGTCAACACATCGCAACGACCGGACTCCAGCGACTTGGCGCTTTCGTCAGAGGTATCGAAGGTGATCGGGGTGTACTTCAGGCCATTGGCCCGGAAGAAGTCCGACACGTTCAGTTCGGTGGTAGTCCCTGCCTGGATGCAGATGGTCGCGCCATCGAGCTCCTTGGCACTGGAAACACCGAGCTTCTTGTTGACCAGGAAACCGACGCCGTCATAGTAGGTGACACCGGTGAACACCAGGCCCATGCCGGCATCGCGCGAGCTGGTCCAGGTGGTGTTGCGCGACAGCACGTCAACTTCGCCCGATTGCAGGGCCGTGAAGCGTTCCTTGGCGTTGAGCTGGCTGAACTTGACCTTGTTGGCGTCGCCGAACACGGCAGCGGCCACGGCGCGGCAGACATCGGCGTCGATACCGATGATCTTGCCTTGTGCATCAGGTACCGAGAAGCCTGGAAGACCGTCGCTCACGCCACACTGGACGAAGCCCTTCTTCTTTACCGCATCAAGGGTGGCGCCGGCCTGGGCATTGCTCACGGCGCCCAGCGCGGCGGCAGCGGTCAGGACTGCCAGGGTGGTTTTCAACACTTTCATTCACAACCTCCAAATCGCTCTTGTTGTATCGAGCCGGAATTGCACCGCACCCTTTTGAGGCATGTCCGACCCGTATTGGCTAGTTATTGGGTCAATTGGCGCAATGGGCTGTTCTATGACAGCCTTCGCGTACAAAGGGTGTTACCGTCACGGCCCGCCCTTTGCATCGCAGCTTGAACTGCAAAGCGCGTACCAAATGTTTTGGCTGGAGCGTTTAAGCGTTCGTCAAGTAGGGAAAGTTGTATCGTTGCGACATTCTTTTTCAGGCAATCCTGTGCAGCGCTTTTTTTAACGCACACAACACGATCACCCGCACTCTTTCGGAGCAGTCATGACCAACCCGCTGATTCTCGAACCACAGAAAACCGCTGATGCCTGTGTGATCTGGTTGCACGGCTTGGGAGCCGACCGTTACGACTTCCTACCCGTAGCCGAATTCATGCAGGAGCGTTTGACCAGCACCCGCTTCGTGATGCCCCAGGCACCCACCCGCCCGGTGACCATCAATGGCGGCTATGCCATGCCCAGCTGGTACGACATCAAGGCCATGACCCCGGCCCGCGCCATAGACGAGGCTCAGTTGGAGGAGTCGGCCGAGCAAGTGGTGGCGCTGATCAAGGCGGAGCAGGCCAAAGGCGTCAGCTTGTCACGCATCTTCCTCGCCGGTTTCTCCCAGGGCGGCGCGGTGGTGTTGCACACTGCCTATATAAAGTGGCAAGAGGCGCTGGGTGGGGTCATCGCCCTGTCCACCTACGCCCCCACCTTCAATGACCAACACCAGCTCAGTGCCTGCCAACAACGCACCCCGGCCCTGTGCCTGCATGGCGTGCACGACCCGGTGGTGATCCCGGCCATGGGCCGCACCGCCTTCGAGTACCTGAACACCTGGGGCGTAGCTGCCCGCTGGCATGAATACCCGATGGAGCACGAAGTGCTGGTGGAAGAGCTGCACGACATCTGGGAGTGGCTGGCCGGGCAACTGCAATAAGCAGCGGCCACGTGTAGTTGTCAGCCTATTGCACTACGCCACGCCCGATTCTTGCATTACACTGCCCGGCGTACATTCCTTAATCAGTTGATGAGACGATCGTGCTCAAGGCACTCAAGAAAATATTCGGCAAGGGAGAGGCTGCACCACAGGCCGCCGCTCCTGCTGCCAGTGTGACGCCGCCTGCGCTGGCACCCGCCAGCGAGGCGCAACCGGCGGCCCCACGCGCCAACCCTACCCCCAAGGCAGAATCGCCTGTCGCCGCAACGCCAGTGGCCGACAAGCCGGCCAAGGACAAACCACGTCGCGAGCGCAAGCCCAAGCCCCAGGCCAGCCTGTGGAAACTGGAAGACTTCGTGGTCGAGCCGCAGGAGGGCAAGACCCGCTTCCACGATTTCAAGCTGTCCAGCGAGGTGATGCACGCTATCCACGACCTGGGCTTCCCCTACTGCACGCCGATCCAGGCGCAGGTGCTGGGTTACACCCTGCGTGGCCAGGATGCCATCGGCCGTGCCCAGACCGGCACCGGCAAAACCGCAGCGTTTCTGATCTCGATCATTTCCCAGCTGCAGCAGACCCCTGCACCCAAAGAGCGCTACATGGGTGAGCCACGGGCGCTGATCATCGCGCCAACCCGCGAGCTGGTGGTACAGATCGCCAAGGATGCTGCGGCGCTGACCAAGTACACCGGCCTGAACGTCATGAGCTTCGTCGGCGGCATGGACTTCGACAAGCAGCTCAAGGCCCTGGAAGCGCGCCACTGCGACATCCTGGTGGCTACACCGGGCCGCCTGCTGGACTTCAACCAGCGGGGCGAGGTGCACCTGGACATGGTCGAAGTGATGGTGCTGGACGAAGCTGACCGCATGCTCGACATGGGCTTCATCCCGCAAGTGCGCCAGATCATTCGCCAGACGCCGCCCAAAAGCGAGCGCCAGACCCTGCTGTTCTCGGCCACGTTCACCGACGACGTGATGAACCTGGCGAAGCAATGGACCACCAACCCGGCCATCGTCGAGATCGAACCGGAGAACGTGGCCAGCGAAACGGTCGAGCAGCATGTCTATGCGGTGGCCGGCAGCGACAAGTACAAGCTGCTGTACAACCTGGTGACCCAGAACCGCTGGGAACGGGTGATGGTGTTCGCCAACCGCAAGGACGAAGTGCGGCGCATCGAGGAAAAACTGGTGCGCGACGGCATCAACGCCGCCCAATTGTCGGGCGACGTGCCGCAACACAAGCGTATTCGTACCCTGGAGAACTTCCGCGAAGGGCGCATCACCGTTCTGGTCGCCACCGACGTTGCCGGGCGCGGGATTCACATCGACGGCATCAGCCATGTGATCAACTTCACCCTGCCAGAGGACCCGGACGATTATGTGCACCGCATTGGCCGTACCGGCCGTGCCGGCACCAATGGCGTATCGATCAGCTTTGCCGGGGAAGATGACTCGTATCAGCTGCCGGCGATCGAAGAGCTGCTGGGGCGCAAGATCAAATGCGAGATGCCGCCGGATGAGCTGCTGAAGCCGGTGCCGCGCAAGCATCACTGACCCGTGGTTGGGAACATATCCCCCTGTAGGAGCGGCCTTGTGTCGCGATAGGGCCGCACAGCGGCCCCAGGATTTCAGCTTCAACGCATCAATTGCCAGGGCCGCTGTGCGGCCCCATCGCGACACAAGGCCGCTCCTACAAACGGCGGGCGCCCCCTTGACTACCAGCGCCCTGCGGCATCCAGGTCACTCTGCCTGCCTTCCACCCACCTCGGCCCTTCCTGGGTATTTTCCTTCTTCCAGAACGGTGCCCGGGTCTTCAGGTAGTCCATGATGAAGTTGCAGGCATCGAACGCTGCCTGCCGATGGGCACTGGCCACGCCGACGAACACGATTGGCTCACCCGGCTCCAGCGCACCGATGCGGTGCAGCACCTGCACTTTCAACAACGGCCAGCGCTGCTCGGCCTCGGCCACGATCTTGGCCAGGGCCTTTTCGGTCATGCCCGGATAGTGTTCAAGGAACATGCCTGCCACTTCGCGGCCATCATTGAAGTCCCGCACATAGCCGACAAAGCCGACCACCGCGCCTACCCCCACGTTGGCCGCATGCATGGCATTGGTCTCGACGCCCGGGTCGAACGCGTGTTCCTGCACTCGCACTGCCATGCTCAGCCCCCCGTCACCGGCGGGAAGAACGCCACTTCATCGCCCTCTTCCACCGGCTCATCCAGCTTGCACAGTTCCTCGTTGCGGGCGCACATCAGGTTCTGTTCGCCTAGCAGTTCATAGGGCCCACCCTTGCCCAGCAATGCCCGGCGCACATCGTCGACAACCATGAACTCACCCTCCACCCGCTCGGCATCCACACCCAGCAACTCACGGTAACGCGCGAAGTACATCACTTTGACTTTCATCACGCCTGCACCTTGTAGTGGCCGCTCTTGCCGCCCAGCTTTTCCAGCAGGCGGACCTGCTCGATGACCATGCCTTTATCCACAGCCTTGCACATGTCATAGATCGTCAGCGCAGCGACGCTAGCGGCGGTCAGTGCCTCCATTTCCACACCGGTTTGCCCGGCCAGCTTGCAGCGGGCGAGGATCCGCACCGCGTCCTCGCCCTCCGCGCTGAGTTCCACCTTGACGCTGGTGAGCATCAGCGGGTGGCACAGCGGTATCAGGTCGCTGGTCTTCTTCGCCGCCTGGATGCCGGCAATGCGCGCCACGGCGAACACATCGCCCTTGGGGTGTTCACCGTCGACGATCATCTGCAGGGTCTGCGGCAACATGCGTACCCGCGCCTCGGCGGTGGCCTCGCGCTCGGTCACGGCCTTTTCAGTGACGTCGACCATGTTGGCCCGCCCCTGGGAATCAAGATGTGTCA
This sequence comes from Pseudomonas sp. NBRC 111127, assembly GCF_001320345.1. NCBI lineage: Bacteria > Pseudomonadati > Pseudomonadota > Gammaproteobacteria > Pseudomonadales > Pseudomonadaceae > Pseudomonas > Pseudomonas sp. NBRC 111127. The sequence goes on from NZ_BCBD01000024.1 coordinate 18,640, forward strand.
GCACTGCTCTGCTCCTGTGAAGGGAGCCTGCAGTGTAAACCTGTGGGTCAGGTTTGAGCAGAGGTATGTGTCGGCAGGTCTGGCCGCTGTATGAACACGCTCGTGGAGATGCCGGGCAGCGGGCTGCCCGGCGACAGGGTTTTACAGATGCGACTCGGCGTACTCGGCCAGTACCGAGCGTGGTACACCCTGCAGGGTGATGTGCACGCCATGGGGGAAGTCCTTGAAGCGCTCGGTCAGGTAGGTCAGGCCCGAGCTGGTCGCGGACAGGTAGGGGGTATCGATCTGCGCCAGGTTGCCCAGGCAGACCACCTTGGACCCGGAACCGGCACGGGTGATGATGGTTTTCATCTGGTGCGGCGTCAGGTTCTGGCACTCGTCGATCAGGATCAGGCTCTGCTGGAAGCTACGGCCGCGAATGTAGTTCAACGACTTGAACTGCAGCGGCACGCGCTCGAGGATGTATTCGACGCTGCCATGGGTGCTTTCATCATCCATGTGCAAGGCTTCGAGGTTGTCGGTAATGGCGCCCAGCCACGGCTCCATCTTCTCTGCTTCGGTACCCGGCAGGAAGCCGATCTCCTGGTCCAGCCCCTGCACGCTGCGGGTGGCGATGATGCGCCGGTAGCGTTTGCTGACCATGGTCTGCTCGATGGCAGCTGCCAGGGCCAGGATGGTCTTGCCGGAACCGGCAGCACCGGTCAGGTTGACCAGGTGAATGTCCGGGTCGAGCAAGGCGAACAGCGCCAGGCTCTGATGGATGTCCCGCGGCTTCAGGCCCCAGGCCTCCTGGTGCAGCAGTGGCTCCTGGTGCAGGTCGAGCAGCAGCAACTCGTCGTCGCGGATACCCTTCACCCAGCCGACGAAGCCCTGGTCGTCAATGATGAACTCGTTGACGTGAACGGCCGGCAGGGTGTCGATCATGTGCACGCGATGCCAGGTCCTGCCGCGCTCCTGGCGGGTATCGACCTTGCTGACCCGGTCCCAGAACGAACCGCTGACCGAGTGGTAGCCCTTGGACAGCAAGGACACGTCATCGACCAGTTGGTCGGTGCTGTAGTCCTCGGATGCGATGCCGCAGGCGCGCGCCTTCAAGCGCATGTTGATGTCTTTGGTGACCAGCACCACGTCCAGGTCGGGGCGCCGGGTGCGAACGTCCAGCAGGGTGTTGATGATGATGTTGTCGTTGAGGTGTTCCGGCAACAACTTGCCAGGCTCGTTGCGTGGGCTCATCAGGATCGAAAGAAAGCCTTTGGCCCCACTCTTGTTGCGCTGGATCGGCACGCCCTGCTCGACATCACTGGGCGAAGCGTCCCCGAGGGTCTGGTCGATCAGGCGGATGGCCTGCCGGCACTCTGCGGCGATGGTCTGTTTACCGGTCTTGAGCTTGTCGAGTTCCTCCAGCACCGTCATCGGGATGGCGACGTGATGCTCCTCGAAGTTGAGTAATGCGTTGGGGTCGTGAATCAGGACGTTGGTATCGAGCACATAGAGGATTGGCTTGCTGGAGGAAGGGGTGCGTCCTTGGTCATCCATACTCGGTCACCTTATGTCGAAGCCGCACGGCGTGGTCTGTTACGCCGCAGAGTGACTGCCGTGTCCCCGTATCCGCGTTGTTACGGGCGGGGAGCAACCTGGCCAGGAGGGTCTGGATGACGCCACCTGTGCTGCAGGGATCGGCTGTCTGGTTTCTTCATACCGCAAAAGCCATGACCGGAAAAAGCATTTTTACGTGTTTTTGAAGTTTATTTTTCCGATTGACGATAAGGCCTTGGCGGCAGGCCCAGACACGACTACGCTCAGAAGTGGTACCTCTATTCGCTGTACCCATAGGCCCGGCAATCTTCCCAGCCGATACCGCTCTGGGCGGTACTGCGCAGCAACCACTCCACCGCCGGTTGCGCCTTGGCCAGGCTGTCATGCAGCTGGATAACCCCCTTGCGCCACAGCAGCATCAGGGTCAGCACGCGTTGCGCCGAGGCTTCGGCAGTCAGTGCAGTGTCATCCTGCGCGTCGATATCCCACAACGACACCCGCAACTGCTGGCTGGCCATGAACGCCTCGCCATCGGCCCGGCGTTGCCCGTAAGGGGGGCGGAACAGCGGCACGTACTGCTCCGGCAGGTCGGCCTGCACGCGGGCCTGGCTGCGCCGCAGCGAGTCCTGCCAATCGACCCACTGTGCATGCGAGCGGTACTCCCAGCCCTGAATACCCACGCACTGGCCGCGATAAAGCCCGGCCACGGTGGTCGGCATGCCGGCATCCCGGCGCTGCTGCAGGCGGTTGCCAAGCACGAAGAAGGTACCCGCCAGCTTTTGCCGGCGCAGGTAATCGGCCAGCAGGTCGGTACTGCCGCCGTCAGGCCCCGGGCCACCGACGAAGGTCAGCAGGAACATACGATCGTTCAGGCGTTCACCATCGAGCTCCCGTGCAGATAGCCGCTCCACCTCGCTGCTGGTCTGGGGCAGCAGCGCAGCTTTGCGCAGCTGTTCGTCCAGGTAGCGGCTGTGGAACTGGTGACTGGGTTCTACCCACCCGGCATAGAACGCGCCGACATCGGTGGCGAACGTCGCCGCCTGGGTACGTAGATCCGCCATGGACTCAACGGCATAGCAGAACGACGCATCCTGCTCGCAGCTGCGTTGCGCCTGTTGGTAGCCTGCCCATAACCGCTGCCACATGCGCGCCCGCAGTTGGCGAACCTTCTGCAGGTTGATCTGCCGCAAGCCCAGCCGCGCCGCCAGCGTCGCATCATCGAGCAGCTCGCTTTCATGCAGTACCCGGGCGAACGACAGAATCTCCGCCCGCGAAGCCACATCGAACAACGCCGGGCTGTTCAGTTGTTCGGGCCACAGGCTGCGATCAAAACTGGCAGGGGCTGTGGGGGCGGCTTGCACGGCCAGGCTCAACAGCGCGGCCAGCGCGGCAAAGGCGATGCGCACGGTAAAAGGCTCCGTCACGGCAAAACGCGAACTATAGCGTTAGAACCGGCCATGGTCTGTGACTATTGTCACCATAGTTTGGACTTGCACCGCCCAGCCCGTAGAATCCCAGGCCAACGATGCCAGGAGCCGACCCGATGCTGACGGTGATTTCCCCCGCCAAGACCCTCGACTACGATACCCCGCCGGTAACCGAGCGCTTCACCCTGCCCCAGTACCTGGATGATTCCCAGGTGTTGATCCAGCAACTGCGAACCCTGTCGCCGGCGCAAATCAGCGAGCTGATGCACCTGTCCGACAAACTCGCCGGCCTGAACGCCGCACGCTTCGGCAGCTGGTCTCCGGACTTCAGCCCAGCCAATGCCAAGCAGGCGCTGCTGGCGTTCAAAGGTGACGTGTACACAGGCCTTGCTGCCGAAACCCTGGGCGAGGACGACTTCAGCTACGCGCAAGACCACCTGCGCATGCTCTCCGGCCTGTACGGCCTGCTGCGCCCCCTCGACCTGATGCAGCCCTACCGGCTGGAAATGGGCACCAAGCTGGCCAATGCCCGCGGCAAGGACCTGTACGCCTTCTGGGGTACACGCATCAGCGAATGGTTGAACCAGGCCCTGGCCGCTCAGGGCGATGACATGCTGTTGAACCTGGCCAGCAATGAATACTTCAGCGCAGTGAAACGCAGCGCCCTCAAGGCGCGGGTGATCAACGTCGACTTCAAGGACTTGAAGAACGGCCAGTACAAGATCATCAGCTTCTATGCCAAGAAAGCCCGCGGCATGATGAGCCGCTTTGTCATCGAGCAGCGCATCAACGATCCAGAGCAGCTCAAGCAGTTCGATGTCCAGGGTTACTACTACTGTGCCGGACAGTCCAAGCCCGATCACCTGGTGTTTCTGCGCGATCACCCGGGCGAGTAGACCCGCCGATACCGCTTCGCGGCTTGAGCCGCTCCTGCAACCTCCACATGGCACCCGCAGGAACGGCTTAAGCCGCGGGCACCGGCAAGGCCAGAGCTCGCCTCCACCGCCTTCAGGGCAGCTGTACATACCCACTTTCCAAAATGATCGCTTCCACCTCTCGGGCATAGCCACCCCTGCCGTAACCGATACCCTCCTCGCCGGCTGGCCGTCTTCGCCGCGCCATACGGCGTAATGTGCACCCGCATGATCCACCCGCGGCAGCAAGTTGAAACGCTGAAAGATAAACCGATCAGCTGATTGCGCATGACCGCACGGTGATCAGCACTTGCTGCTGTCACGTCGATGTCATTTATCAGGCCTCGGCCGCTGCACCGGCGGTCAAGCTGGCCGAGCAGGTTCGCAAGGTGAGACTTCATTATCGTCATTTTTATGGCGCCAAAAAAACCTTACATCAGCGTGTAAACACCGGCGCCGGTGCGACCGTTCGTACCTTTTCTGACGAAATCTGAAAAAAATTTTCCGATGCTGGCATTAAAACATCTCGCAACAGTTTCGCCCTTGATACATCGGGGGCAAACCGGCGCGTGCCATCAAATTGAAATTGTCAGCAGCTTAATAAATATTTAGAAATCTTTCATCAAGACAAAACCCGTTCAGGAACTTCTCATATCAACTACCGCTCATAGAGCCGTAACGAATTTCCTGCCCACGGGTTGTGAGAGATGACTTACAGATGACAATGGCAAGTATCCGCTACCTGCCACGACATATAGACAGGCCGCCCGGCTAACGCCCAAGTGCCTGTCCTTGCAGGAGATACGCGTCCCGTAAAAATCGTCCTAGTGGTTGATTTCAAAGGATTTATCCCACTTGAAAAACAAGCACAGCAAAGCGCCGAGTAGCGCCTTGCAATAACGACGGCTGCATGACAGGGCACGTTTTTACTACTTGGCTTTTAAATGCCTAATTTGAGTGCATAACTTTTCGTGCACTCCGGACTTATGTTGCCTGCGCTCGGTGAAGTGTGCATTCGCCATGAACCCGTGCGCCTGAAAACTGCTGTTAATCAACCCAGCCCGGCACTCCACGGAGGCGTCGGCGTGATAAACACATGAGGTGATAGCGATGCGTATCAGCATCTTTGGTTTGGGTTATGTGGGTGCAGTCTGTGCAGGCTGCCTGACGGCGCGAGGCCATGAAGTAATCGGTGTGGACGTGTCCAGCACCAAGATCGACCTGATCAACCAGGGCAAGTCGCCGATCGTCGAACCTGGCCTGGAAGCACTGTTGCAACAAGGCATCGCCAATGGTCGCCTGCGCGGCACCACCGACTTCGCCGAGGCCATTCGCGCCAGCGATGTATCGATGATCTGTGTGGGCACCCCCAGCAAGAAAAACGGTGACCTGGGCCTGGAATACATCGAGTCGGTGTGCCGGGAAATCGGCTATGTGCTGCGCGACACCACGCGCCGCCATACCATCGTGGTGCGCAGCACCGTGTTGCCAGGCACCGTCAAGAACGTGGTGATTCCGATCCTCGAAGATTGCTCGGGCAAAAAGGCCGGCGTTGACTTCGGCGTCGCGGTGAACCCGGAATTCCTGCGTGAAAGCACTGCAATCAAGGACTACGACCAGCCACCGATGACCGTCATCGGCGAACTGGACAGCGCCAGCGGCGACATCCTCCAGGCGCTGTACGAAGAACTCGACGCCCCGGTCATCCGCAAGCCGATCGAAGTGGCCGAGATGATCAAATACACCTGCAACGTGTGGCATGCCACCAAGGTCACCTTCGCCAACGAGATCGGCAACATCGCCAAGGCTGTCGGTGTGGATGGCCGTGAAGTGATGGACGTGGTCTGCCAGGACAAGGTGCTCAACCTGTCGCAGTACTACATGCGCCCCGGCTTTGCCTTCGGCGGCTCATGCCTGCCGAAGGACGTGCGCGCCCTGACCTACCGTGCCGCCAGCCTGGACGTGCGTGCCCCGCTGCTCGACTCGCTGATGCGCAGTAACGAGTCGCAGGTGCAAAACGCCTTCGAACTGATCGAAGCCCACGACAAACGCAAGGTCGCCCTGCTTGGCCTGAGCTTCAAAGCCGGCACCGACGACCTGCGCGAAAGCCCACTGGTGGAGCTGGCCGAACGCCTGATCGGCAAGGGCTACCAACTGGATATCTACGACGAGAACGTCGAATACGCCCGCGTTCATGGAGCCAACAAAGACTACATCGAATCGAAGATCCCGCACGTATCGTCGCTGCTCAACGGTGACTTCCACAAGGTCATCGACAACGCCGACATCATCGTTCTGGGCAACCGTGACGAGCAGTTCCGTGCCCTTGCCCAGCAAGTACCGGCCGGCAAACAAGTAATCGACCTGGTCGGCTTCATGAGTGAACCGACCAGCGCAGCCAGCCGCACCGAAGGCATCTGCTGGTAAGCCCTGGGCCAGGCGGCGCAAGGCTCCCCACTTGCGCTGCCGCCCTTTCCCGAATTTTCCACGGATGCTGAACATGCAAAGGCTCCAGACAGTGCTGTTGCAGTGCGCCGGTTGGCTGCTCTACATGAGCCTGCTCATGCTGATCGCCCTGGCCCTGCCAGCCGATATCTTCGACTCGCAATCGAAGCACTTCATCTTCCTGGTCGGCGCCGTCGGCATCTGGCGCTACTCGATGGGCGCCACCCATTTCATCCGCGGCATGATCTTCCTCTACGGTGTGTACCCCTACCTGCGCCGCAAGGTGCAGAAAATGGGCAGCGCCGCCGACCCGTCGCACGTGTACCTGATGGTCACCAGCTTCCGCATCGAAGCATTGACCACCGCTCAGGTGTACAGCTCGGTGATCCGCGAGGCGATCAACTGCGGCTTCCCCACCACCGTGGTCTGCTCGCTGGTGGAAATGTCCGATGAATTGCTGGTGAAGAGCCTGTGGGCCAAGTACAACCCGCCGGCCCACGTGAAGCTGGACATCGTGCGCATCGCCGGTACCGGCAAGCGCGATGGCCTGGCCTACGGCTTCCGTGCCATCTCCCGCATGCTGCCGGACGAAAACGCCGTGGTGGCGGTGATCGACGGTGACACCGTGCTGGCCGATGGCGTGGTGCGCAAGACCGTACCGTGGTTCAAGCTGTACCCCAATGTCGGCGGCCTGACCACCAACGAGTTCTGCGAAGTACGCGGCGGCTACATCATGAGCGAATGGCACAAGCTGCGCTTCGCCCAGCGCCACATCAACATGTGCTCGATGGCCCTGTCCAAGCGCGTACTGACCATGACCGGGCGCATGTCGATGTTCCGCGCCAGCGTGGTCACCAACCCCGAGTTCATTGCTGACGTCGAAAGCGACTCGCTGATGCACTGGCGCCTGGGCCGCTTCAAGTTCCTGACCGGTGACGACAAGTCCAGCTGGTTCAGCCTGATGCGCCTGGGCTACGACACCTTCTACGTGCCGGACGCTGCCATCAACACGGTCGAGCACCCGCCGGAGAAAAGCTTCTTCAAGGCCAGCCGCAAGCTGATGTACCGCTGGTACGGCAACAACCTGCGGCAGAACTCCCGTGCGCTTGGCCTGGGCCTGCGGCGCCTGGGGCTGTTCACCAGCATCGTGCTGTTCGACCAGCGCGTATCGATGTGGACCAGCCTGCTGGGCCTGACCGTGGCGGTGATCGCCAGCCTCAAGTTCGGCCTGGGCTACCTGCTGGTGTACCTGCTGTGGATCGGCATCACCCGCCTGATCCTCACCGTGATGCTGCTGTGCTCTGGCCACAACGTCGGCCCGGCCTACCCGCTGATTCTCTATTACAACCAGATCATCGGCGCGCTGATGAAGATCTACGTGTTCTTCCGCCTCGACAAACAGTCGTGGACGCGTCAGCCCACTGCCCTCAAGCGTGACCTCGCCAGCTTTCAACAATGGTTCAACACCTGGTCCTCGCGGACCATGACCTTCTCGGCGGCCAGCATCTTCGTTGCTGTGCTGTTCATGGTCGTGTGAGCCCAACCCGGATCGGATCTAACAGGAACAAACCCCATGAATACCGCCGTGAATGTCAACGTCGTGCATGAGTCCGAAGCCCAGCGCCAGCACGCCCGGGTACGCATCCCCGCCAAGCTGCGCTTCATCGACGCCCAGCGCCAGGCCCACGATGTGAAGGTCGACGACCTTTCCGCCGGAGGCTTGAGCTTCCACACCAAGCAGCAACTGGCGGTGGGCGATGCGTTGCGTGGGCGGTTGATGTTCACGGTCGACAACCTCGGCCTGTCGATGGACATCGAATTCCAGGTGCGCTCGTACCACCCCGACAGCGGGCGTACCGGTGCGCAATTCCAGAACCTGGAGCCCCGCGACATCGCCACCCTGCGCCATATCATCACCTCGCACCTGTCGGGTGAACTGATCACTGCCGGCGACGTGCTCAGCACCCTGCAGCGCGACAACTTCACCAAGGCGCGCAAGCAGAAGGACGGCGGCAGTGGCCTGAGCCCTTTCGGCCGGCTCAAGGCCGTTACCGTCACCCTCGGTGTGTTCGTGGTCGGCATCGCCGCCTTCGGTTTCGTCGCCAAGTCGTTGTACGGCATGTACTTCATCAGCCATGCCGAAGCCGGTGTGGTCGCAGTACCCACCACCAATGTCACCATGCCGCGCGACGGCACCGTGAACAGCCTGGTGGAGAGCGGTGGGCAGGTGGCCAAGGGCGCGCCACTGGCCAGCTTCACCACCAGCATGCTGGACATGCTCAAGGGCAACCTCGACGACACGCAACTGGAACCGGCGAAGATCGAGGAACTGTTCGGCAAGCAACTGTCCGGCACCCTGACCAGCCCCTGCGATTGCGTGGTCGCCCGCCAGTTGGTGGATGACGGCCAGTACGCGGCCAAGGGCCAGCCGATCTTCCAGCTGATTCCGCGTACCACCAACCCGATGGTCGAGGCGCGTTTCAGCTACCGCCAGTTCGATGAGGTCAAGCCAGGCACCCGGGTCAACTTCCAGGTCGCCGGCGAAGACGAAGTGCGTACCGGCCAGATCGTCAGCAGCGCCAGCCTCAACAGCGAAGACCTGGCCTCCGACATCCGTGTGCAGATCAAGCCCGATAGCGGCCTGCCCGCCGAGCTGGCCGGCCGCCCGGCGGCAGTCAACAGCGACCGTGGCCCGTCGCTGAACTGGCTGATCGACAAAGCCGTGGCCCGTGGGCTGTAAGAGGATCGGACGATGATCGCTGATACCAACACCTGCCCCCACAGGTTCCGGATGAACCTGGGTCTGTGTGGCCTGGCCATGGCCATCACCTTGGCCGGCTGCGCCGGCCTGCCCGACCAGCGCCTGGCCAACGAAGCCCTGAAGCGCGGTGACACGGCATTGGCCGAACGCAACTACAAGGCCCTGGCCGACCTGGGCTACAGCGATGCGCAAGTGGGCCTGGCCGACATCAAGGTGGCCAGCCGCGACCCGGCGCAAATCAAGGAGGCCGAGGCCACCTACCGCGCTGCCGCTGCGTCCTCGTCGCGCGCCCAGGCCCGCCTTGGCCGCCTGCTGGTGGCCAAGCCCGACAGCACCCAGGCCGAGCGTGAAGAAGCCGAAACGCTGCTGAAACTCGCCGCCCGCCAGGGTGAAGGCAACACCCTGATCCCGCTGGCGATGCTGTACCTGAGCTACCCGCAAAGCTTCCCCAAGGTCAACGCACAGCAGCAGATCGACCAGTGGCGCGCCACCGGCAACCCGGAAGCGGGCCTGGCCCAGGTGCTGCTGTATCGCACCCAGGGCAGCTACGACCAGCACCTGGACGACGTGGAGAAAATCTGCAAGGCCGCCCTGAGCGCCACCGACATGTGCTACGTCGAACTGGCCACCGTGTACCAGAAGCGCGGCCAGACCGACCAGCAGGCCGCCCTGCTCGGCCAACTGCAGGCGGCCTACGCCCGTGGTGCCGTGCCAGCCAGCCGGGTCGACAGCGTGGCCCGGGTGCTGGCCGATCGCAGCCTTGGCCAGACCGATGAAAAAACTGCCAAGGACTTGCTCGAACAGGTGGCACCGGCCAACCCGGTGTCGTGGGTCAGCCTGGCGCAATTGCTGTACGAGTTCCCCGAACTGGGCGATACCGACCAGTTGCTGGCCTACATCGACAAGGGTCGCGAAGCCGAGCAGCCACGTGCCGAACTGCTGCTGGGCCGCCTGTACTACGAAGGCAAGACCGTACCGGCCGACGCCAAGAAAGCCGAACGCCACCTGCAGGCGGCCGCCGACGCTGGCGAAACCAGCGCCCATTACTACCTGGGCCAGCTGTACCGCCGTGGTTACCTGGGCAACGTCGAGCCGCAAAAGGCTGTCGACAACCTGCTGGCCGCCGCCCGCGGCGGGCAGATCAGCGCCGACTATGCCTTGGCCCAGTTGTTCAGCGAAGGCCATGGCATTCGCCCGCAACCAGGCAATGCCTGGGTGTTCGCCCAGCTGGCACAAGCCAACCCCACGCCGCAGGCGGCAGAAATGCTGCAACGGCTCGAGCCGCAACTGACCCCGGACCAGCGCCACCAGGCCGAGCAACTGCTGGCTCAGGAAAAGCAGGCCCGCGGCAGCATGAGCCAAGGCGCCAACAGCACCCTGGCCACCGAAGCCCTGCAAGACGACGAACCAGAAGTAGACGGTGAGGACTCGCTATGACGCTCAATCCCTTCGTGAAAGCCGGCATCGGCCTGAGCTTCGCCCTGCTGTGGTCCTGCCCGACCCTGGCGGAAATGACCGCTGAGAAAAATTTCGGCCTGGACGTGAAAATCACCGGCCAATCGGAAGACGACCGTGACCTGGGTACCCGCCCCGGCGGCGACGTCAACGGCCTGGGTCTGGACCTGCGCCCATGGGTGTACGGCGAGCGCGGCAACTGGAGCGCCTACGCCATGGGCCAGGCGGTCGCAGCCACCGACACCATCGAAACCGACACCCTGCGCCAGAACGACGACGGCACCACCACCGACACCGGTGACGACAGCCGCAAGCCAGACAAAAGCTACCTGGCCATGCGCGAATTCTGGGTCGGCTACAGCGGCCTCACCGCCTACCCTGGCGAGCAACTGCGCCTGGGTCGCCAGCGCCTGCGCAGCGATGACGGCATGTGGCGCGACACCAACATCGAGGCGCTGAACTGGACCTTCGACACCACCTTGCTCAAGGCCGACCTGGGCGTGGCCCAGCGCTTCAGCGAATACCGCACCGACCTCACCGAGCTGGCGCCCGAGGACAAGGACCGTACGCACGTCTACGGCAACATCGCCACGCAATGGACGCCCGGCCACTGGGTTGGCCTGCGCGCCCACCACACCCATGACAGCGGCAGCCTGAACCAACCCGGGGAAACCGTCGATGCACTGGACAAGACCCGCACCGGCGACCTCACCTGGCTGGGCCTCGAGGCCAACAGTGACGCCTACAACTGGCGCAATGACCACACCGTCAACTACTGGGGCAGCGTCACCTGGCTGACCGGCGACCGCGACAAGCTCACCACCCAACAGGTGGGTGACGACCAGGTGGCCACCGGCAAGCAGAGCGGCAACGTCAATGCCTGGGCCACCGACCTGGGTATCCGCCTACGCCTCGACCCGCAATGGCAGGTGGGTGCGGCCTACGCCCGCGGCAGCGGCGGCGGCGGTGACGATGGTTCGAACAACTTCGAGCAGACCGGGCTGGAGAGCAACCGCTCCAACTTCACCGGCACCCGCTCGCGGGTGCACCGCTTCGGTGAGGCCTTCCGCGGCGAGCTGGGCAACCTGCAGGCGGCCACGCTGTTCGCATCGTGGCAACTGCGCGACGACTATGACGCCAGCCTGATCTACCACAAGTTCTGGCGCGTCGATGGCAACCAGAACATCGGCTCCAGCGGCATCAACGCCGTGGTCGACGACAACGGTGTGAACCGCCAACTGGTCGACGGTGAAAAAGACCTTGGCCAGGAGATGGACGTGGTCGTGACCAAGTACTTCAAGCAAGGCCTGCTGCCCGCGTCCATGAGCCAGGCCATCGACGAGCCGTCTGCCCTGGTGCGCCTGCGCGCGGGTGTATTCAAGCCGGGCGACGCCTATGGCAAGGAAGCGGACTCGTACATGCACCGCGCCTTCGTCGACGTGATCTGGCGCTTCTGAGGCCGGGAGAAACCTGATGAACCTTCACCCGCACCTACGTCACAGCCTGTTGGCCAGCGCCTTGTTGCTGGCCTCGGGCCTGGCCGTCGCCGCAGAGCCCAAGGTCATTGCCAAGGAGCTGCAGCAGGCCAAGACCTACACCGTGGCCAGCGCGCCGATCGAGCCCCTGCACATGGACCCGCCCAAGCTGCCCGACCTGAGCGGCTACACCGCCCAGGCCGTGCAGAAGAAGATCGACCGCAGCCACAAGGGCAAGGTCAGCCTGCGCCGCATGTTCCAGGAGGACACCCTCAAGGAATTTGTCGGCGGCGACAACAAGGCGGCCGAGTGGGTCCAGCGCCAGCACGGTATTCCGCAGGCGATCTTCATCGATGACGGCCATGTCGACCTTGTCGAGCTGAGCAAGCAGGTGCCGCGACAGTACCTGCGCGAAGTCGAGCCGGGCGTTTACCTGGCGCGCCTGCCGATCGTGGTCGGCCGCAAGGGCATCCTCGAGATCGATGGCAAGGTCAAGCAACTGCGCCTGTCCCAGGAGGGCGGCGCGTTCCTGGTCAACGACGGCAAGCTGTTCGTCACCGACACCCAGGTGACCGGCTGGCGGGAGAAAGACAACGGCCCGGCGACCTTCCGCTCGCCCAAGGAGTTCCGCCCGTTCCTGCTGTCGTGGGGCGGTACCGAGACCTATATCGTCAATACCAGGATGGCCAGTTTCGGCTATGCCAAGTCCAAGTCGTACGGCGTGAGCATTTCGCAGTACACCCCGAACATGGCCAAGCGCATGGGCCGCCCGGAACCCACCGGCTGGATCATCGGTTCGCAGTTCAGCGACATGTGGTACGGCTTCTACTGCTACGAAACCCAGGACTTCGTGGTCAAGGACAATACCTACAACGACAACATCGTCTATGGCATCGACCCGCACGACCGCTCGCACCGCCTGATCATCGCCGGCAACACGGTCTACGGCACCAAGAAGAAGCACGGCATCATCATTTCGCGTGAGGTCAACGACAGCTGGATCATCAACAACAAGAGCTACGACAACAAGCTCTCCGGCGTGGTGATCGACCGTAACAGCGTCAACAACCTGGTGGCCTACAACGAGATCTACCGCAACCACACCGACGGCATCACCCTGTACGAAAGCGGCGACAACCTGATCTGGGGCAACAAGCTGATCAACAACCGCCGCCACGGCATACGCGTACGTAACAGCGTGAACATCCGCCTGTACGAGAACGTGGCCATGGCCAACGGCCTGGTCGGCGTGTACGGCCACATCAAGGACTTGTCCGACACCGACCGCGACATCGCCCTCGACCCGTTCGACACCAAGGTGTCGCTGATCGTGGTGGGCGGCGAACTGGCGGCCAACGGCTCAGGCCCGCTGTCGATCGACTCGCCGCTGTCGGTCGAGCTGTACAAGGTATCCATGCTCGCCCCGCGCAAGGCCAGCGGCATCAGCCTCAACGGCGTGCTGGGCGAGCGCCAGGACGAAATCCTCGACCTGCTGGTCCGCCAGCAGAAGGCTGTGCTGATCGACCCGGTCGAGCGCCAGACCGAAATGATCGATTAAGGAAGCCCAGACCATGACTCCAAACCTGATGAAACTGCTGGGCCTGTCCGCTGCCCTTCTGGCAATCAGCCAAGGCGTGCGCGCCGATGAAGTCAAGGCCCCGACCTTCACGGCCGAACCCTGCTGCCAGCTGTGCCCCGAAGCGCACGATGCCAGCCGCTACACCACCCGCTACCAGCAGAACTTCACCACCCTGGTGCAAGCCAAGGGCGACTGGCTGTTCCGCACACGCGAAGACTTGCGCACCGAGTTCAGCACCACGCCGGCCGGCTACAAGCGCCTGCAACAAGTGCACGACGCGTTCAAGAAGCGTGGCGTGGAGCTGGTGATGGTGTACCAGCCCACCCGTGGCCTGGTGAACCGCAACATGCTCAACCCGGCCGAGAAAGCTGCGTTCAACTACCAGAAGGCACTGGGCAACTACCAGGCCATGCTCAAGCGCTTCGCCAGCATGGGCTACAACGTGCCCGACCTGTCGCCGCTGACCAACGAGCAACTGGCCGCCGCCGACCAGGGCAAGGACTTCTACTTCCGCGGTGACCAGCACTGGACACCGTACGGTGCCCAGCGCGCCGCCAGGATCGTCGCCGACACCGTGCACAAGATGCCGGCTTTCGCGGGCATCCCGCGCAAGGAATTCGAAACCAAGAAATCTGGCCGCATGGGCAAGACGGGCACCCTGCACAACGTGGCCGGTCAACTGTGTGGCACCAGCTATGCGATCCAGTACATGGACCAGTTCGCCACCGAGCCGAAAGGCTCCAGCGGCGGCGGCGACGACCTGTTCGGCGACAGCGGCAACGCACAGATCACCTTGGTCGGCACCAGCCACAGCGGCAAGAACTACAACTTCTCCGGTTTCCTCGAGCAGTACATCGGCGCCGATGTGCTCAACGTCGCCTTCCCCGGCGGTGGCCTGGAAGGCTCGATGATCCAGTACCTGGGCAGCGAGGAATTCCGCAAGAACCCGCCCAAGATCCTGATCTGGGAGTTCTCGCCGCTGTACCGCCTGGACCAGGAAACCATCTGGCGGCAAATCCTTGGCCTGCTCGACGATGGCTGCAATGACCGCCCGGCGCTGATGAGCGCCAGCACCACGCTCAAGCCCGGCAACAACGAGCTGATGGTCAACGGCAAGGGCGGCGTGGTGAAACAGCTGATCAACCGCAACCTGCAGATGGATGTCAGGTTCGACGACCCATCGGTGAAGGTGCTGCAAGCCACCCTGTGGTACCTCAACGGCCGCCACGAAGACATCAAGCTGGAAAAACCGGAAACCTCCGACACCGACGGCCGCTTTGTCTTCCAGATGCGCGAGGACGAGGACTGGGCCGACCAGAGCCTGCTGGCGTTCGAGGTGCAAGGCCCGGAAAGCGGCACCCAGAAAGTCGAGGCCAAACTCTGCAAACGCAACAACTTCGCCGTGCCTGCGCAAACCGCGCAAGCCGGCCAGTGAGGCGACCATGACCGTATTCAAGCAAATCTTTCGCCCTGCCCTGCTCGCCATGGCGCTGTTCGGCAGCGCCGCGCACGCTGCGCTGGTGCCACCCCAAGGCTATTACGAGGGCATCGAGAAACCCAAAACGGGCGACGGCAATTTCCGCTGCGAGCCGGCACCAAAACCCTACACCGGTGCGCTGCAATTCCGCAGTAAGTACGAAGGCTCCGACAAGGCCCGTGCCACGCTCAATGTCGCCTCGGAAAAGGCCTTTCGCAAGTCGACCGAAGACATCACCACGCTGGAAAAGGGCGTGAGCAAGATGGTCGGCCAATACATGCGTGATGGCCGCCCGGCGCAACTCGACTGCACCTTGGCCTGGCTGGGGACCTGGGCGCGGGCCAATGCGCTGCTGTCCACCGACTACAACCACACCGGCAAGTCGATGCGCAAATGGGCCCTGGGCAGCATGAGCGGCTCGTGGCTGCGCCTGAAGTTCTCCACTGCCCAGCCGCTGGCCGCGCACCAGGCCGAGGCCAAGCTGATCGAGAAATGGCTGGACCGCCTGGCCGAGCAGACCGTGCAGGACTGGAGCAACCTGCCGCTGGAGAAGATCAACAACCACAGCTACTGGGCCGCCTGGTCGGTGATGGCCACCGCCGTGGCCACCGACCGCCGCGACCTGTTCGACTGGGCGGTGAAGGAATTCAAGGTGGGTGCCAACCAGGTCGACGAACAAGGTTTCCTGCCCAACGAGGTCAAGCGCAAGCAACGTGCCCTGGCGTATCACAACTACGCCCTGCCGCCGCTCGCGATGATCGCCAGCTTCGCCCAGGCCAACGGCGTGGACCTGCGCAGCGAAAACAACTTTGCCCTGCAGCGCTTGGGCGAAGGTGTGCTCTACGGCGCCCGCGACCCACGTCACTTCGCCGAACGTGCCGGTGAGAAGCAGGACATGAAAGACCTCAAGGTCGACAACAAGTACGCCTGGCTCGAGCCTTGGTGCGCGCTGTACCACTGCGTCGGCGACACGCTCGAACGCAAGCACGGGATGCAGCCGTTCAACAGCTTCCGGCTGGGCGGCGACCTGACCCGGGTCTACGACCCGAGCGCAGCAAGCAAGAAGTGAACTGACTCCCATTGTGGGGTCGGTACCTGTGGGAGCGGGCATGCCCGCGAAGAAGCCACCGCGGCGCATGGCAAGGGCTTCGCCCGTGTTCGCGGGCATGCCCGCTCCCACAGGGATCTAAGTTGCCCTCCAGCTTTTTGCTGGGGGGTTTGGGGGGCGCTGTGCCCCGGATGCTGTGAACAATAAGGAGAACCGGGATGGTCTTCTCGTCCAACGTGTTCCTGTTCCTGTTCTTGCCGATATTCCTCGGCCTGTATTACTTGAGCGGGCAACGTTATCGCAACCTCCTGCTGCTGGTCGCCAGCTACATCTTCTACGCCTGGTGGCGGGTGGACTTCCTGGCGCTGTTCGCCGGGGTCACCCTGTGGAACTACTGGATCGGCCTGAAAGTGGGTGCCGCCGGCGTGCGCACCAAGCCGGCACAGCGCTGGCTGCTGCTGGGCGTTGGTGTCGACCTGGCCATTCTCGGCTACTTCAAGTACGCCAACTTCGGTGTCGACAGCCTGAATGCGATCATCACCTCGTTTGGCCTGGAACCCTTCATCCTCACCCACGTGCTGCTGCCGATCGGTATCTCGTTCTACATCTTCGAGTCGATCAGCTACATCATCGACGTGTACCGCGGCGACACCCCGGCCACGCGCAACCTGATCGACTTCGCCGCGTTCGTGGCGATCTTCCCGCACCTGATCGCTGGCCCCGTGCTGCGCTTCAAGGACCTGGTCGACCAGTTCAACAACCGCACCCATACCCTGGACAAGTTCTCCGAAGGCTGCACCCGCTTCATGCAGGGTTTCATCAAGAAGGTGTTCATCGCCGACACCCTGGCAGTGGTCGCCGACCACTGCTTCGCCCTGCAGAACCCGACCACCGGGGATGCCTGGCTCGGCGCCCTGGCCTACACCGCGCAGTTGTACTTCGACTTCAGCGGCTACAGCGACATGGCCATCGGCCTGGGGCTGATGATGGGCTTCCGCTTCATGGAAAACTTCAAGCAGCCATACATCAGCCAGTCCATCACCGAGTTCTGGCGGCGCTGGCACATCAGCCTGTCGACCTGGCTGCGCGACTACCTGTACATCACCCTGGGCGGTAACCGCAAAGGCACCTTCAACACCTACCGCAACCTGTTCCTGACCATGTTGCTGGGCGGCCTGTGGCACGGTGCCAACTTCACCTACATCATCTGGGGCGCCTGGCACGGCATGTGGCTGGCGATCGAGCGGGCGCTGGGCATCGACACCAACCCGCAGCGTTTCAACCCGGTGAAATGGGCCTTCACCTTCCTGCTGGTGGTGGTCGGCTGGGTGATCTTCCGCGCCGAAAACCTGCACGTCGCCGCACGCATGTACGGCGCCATGTTCAGCTTCGGCGACTGGCAGCTGTCGGAACTCAACCGTGCCCAGCTCACTGGCCTGCAGGTCGCCACCCTGGTGATCGCCTACCTCACCCTGGCGTTCTTCGGCCTGCGCGACTTCTACCGCAACGCCAAACCCACGCCCAAGGCCACCCCGGTGCAAGTCAACAGCGACGGTTCGCTGGGCCTGGACTGGACCCGGGTCATGACCCGCGCGCTGGTGTTGCTGCTGTTCGTGGCCTCGATCCTCAAGCTTTCGGCGCAGAGCTACTCGCCGTTCCTCTACTTCCAGTTCTGAGGGGGCTGACATGACCCGAACCTTACGCATTACCTATTCGCTGTCCTTCATCGGCCTGTTGGTGGGCATGGGCGTCTGGTCCACCGGTGGGTTGGAAAGTTTCCAGCGCACCGAGCAGATGACCCTGCTCAACGGCAAACTGGCCAAGGCAGCCGAAACCCATTACGACGACCAGTTCCCAATCAAGCGCCTGGGCACCAACCTGTGGGCGGCGATGGACTTCAAGCTGTTCCACGAAGGCCGCCCTGGCGTGGTGCTGGGCCGCGACCAGTGGTTGTTCAGTGACGAAGAGTTCAAGCCCACCGCCGGTGCCGAACAACTGATGCAAGAGAACCTGGCGCTGATCCGCGGTGTACGCGACACCCTGCAGCAGCACGGCGTGCACCTGGTGCTGGCGATCGTCCCGGCCAAGGCGCGGGTGTATGCCGAATACATCGGCAAGCAACAACCGGCCAGCTTGCATGACGACCTGTACAACCAGTTTCACGCCCAGGCACGCCAGGCCAACGTGTTTGCGCCCGAGCTGATGGGCCCACTGGCGCAGGCCAAGGCCCGCGGCCAGGTGTTCCTGCGTACCGACACCCACTGGACGCCGATGGGCGCCGAAGTGGCGGCGCAGGCGCTGGCAGACGCCGTGCGCCGGCAGAACCTGCTCGACGGCGAGCCGCAGGCCTTCATCACCGAAGCAGGCAGCACCGCCCCGTACAAAGGTGACCTGACCAACTTCCTGCCACTGGACCCTTTGTTCAGCAACCTGCTGCCCGCCCCGGACAGCCTGCAACAGCGTACCACCCGGGCCGCCGAGGCCGAGGGTGACGGCGCTGACGCACTGTTCGCCGACAGCCGCATACCGGTGGCACTGGTTGGCACCAGCTACAGCGCCAACCCGCACTGGAACTTCCTTGGCGCCCTGCAGCAGGCGCTGCGCAGCGACGTGGCCAATTACGCCGAGGACGGCCACGGTCCGTTGGTGCCCATGCTCAAGTACCTGCAAAGCGATGCCTTCAAGAACGCCGCGCCACAAGTGGTGGTGTGGGAATTCCCAGAACGATATCTGCCAATGAAGAACGACCTCAGCAGCTTCGACCCGCACTGGGTCGCGCAGCTGAAGAACGCCCGTAAATCCGAAGAAAACCTGGCCTTGTCGTCCACCCGGACGAACCACTGACTGAAGAGAGGAACACGCACATGACTACCAAGACTTCCATTGCCAAAGCCCTCACCCTGGCGGCCGGCCTGTCCCTTGCTTCCATGCAGGCCTTCGCCGGCGCCGACGCCGCATTGTATGGCCCCAGCGCGCCGAAAGGCTCCACGTTCGTGCGGCTGTACAACGCCACCAGTGCACCGGCTGCCGCCAGCGTGGGCAACACCCAGATCAAGCAGGTTGGCGCCCAGGCCAGCAGCGATTTCAGCTTCCTGCCTGGCGGTGACTACACCGCCCAGGTCGGCGGCAAGAGCGTGCCGGTCAAGCTGGCCTCGGACAAGTACTACACCCTGGTCAACAGCAACAGCGGCAACCCGAAGCTGATCGAAGAGCCGCCGTTCAAGAACAAGCAGAAAGCCCTGGTGCGCGTGCAGAACCTGAGCGACCAGCAGCTGACCCTGAAAACCGCCGACGGCAAGACCGAAGTGGTCAAGCAAGTAGCCGCCAACGGCCGTGGTGAGCGCGAGATCAACCCGGTCAAGGTGAACCTGGCGCTGTACCAAGGTGACAAGAAAGTGGGTGACGTGAAGCCGGTCGCCCTTGAGCGCGGCGAAGCCGCAGTGCTGTACGTAACGGGTTCCGGCAACGCCTTGTCGCCGGTGTGGGTAACTCGCCCCGTGGCTAGCAACTGATTCCCCTGCCTCTCAACGACTATTGGAGAAACATGATGATCCCGGTAATTCTTTCTGGTGGTAGCGGTTCGCGTCTGTGGCCTTTGTCGCGCAAGCAGTTCCCCAAGCAGTTCCTGGCCCTGACCGGTGAACACACGCTGTTCCAGCAAACCCTCTCGCGCCTGGTGTTCGAGGGCATGGACACGCCGATCGTGGTCT
Source organism: Pseudomonas sp. NBRC 111127 (assembly GCF_001320345.1). Taxonomy (NCBI): domain Bacteria; kingdom Pseudomonadati; phylum Pseudomonadota; class Gammaproteobacteria; order Pseudomonadales; family Pseudomonadaceae; genus Pseudomonas; species Pseudomonas sp. NBRC 111127. The sequence goes on from NZ_BCBD01000024.1 coordinate 38,467, forward strand.
GCAACAAGGACCACAAGTTCATCGTGCAGGAGCAGCTGGCTGCCCTGAAGCTAGAAACCCAAGGCATCCTGATGGAGCCGTTTGGCCGCAATACCGCGCCAGCGGTGGCCATGGCCGCGATGAAACTGGTCAACGAAGGCCGCGACGAACTGATGCTGGTGCTGCCTGCCGACCATGTAATCGAGGACCAGAAGGCCCTGCAACGTGCCCTGGCCCTGGCCACCGTCGCGGCAGAGCGCGGCGAGATGGTGTTGTTCGGGGTACCGGCGACCAAGCCGGAAACCGGCTACGGCTACATCCGCTCCAGCCAGGATGCATTGCTGCCCGAGGGCGTGGCGCGGGTAGCGCAGTTCGTCGAGAAGCCCGACGAGAAGCGCGCCACCGAGTTCGTCCAGGCCGGTGGTTACTTCTGGAACAGCGGCATGTTCCTGTTCCGCGCCAGCCGCTTCCTCGAGGAGCTGAAAAAGCACGATGGCGATATCTACGACACCTGTGTACTGGCCTTGGAGCGTAGCCAGGAAGACGGCGATGTGCTGAGCATCGACCCCGCCACTTTCGCCTGCTGCCCGGACAACTCCATCGACTACGCGGTGATGGAAAAAACCCAGCGCGCCTGTGTCGTGCCGATGTCGGCCGGCTGGAGCGACGTGGGCTGCTGGTCGTCGTTGTGGGAGGTGCATGAGAAGGACGACAACGGCAACGTCACCAAGGGCGATGTGGTGGTGCAGGACAGCCACAATTGCATGATCCACGGTAACGGCAAGCTGGTGTCGGTGATCGGCCTTGAGAACATCGTGGTGGTCGAGACCAAGGACGCCATGATGATCGCCCACAAGGACAAGGTTCAGGGCGTGAAGCAGATGGTCAAGACACTGGACGAACAGGGCCGTAGCGAAACCCAGAACCACCTGGAAGTGTATCGCCCATGGGGTTCTTACGACTCGGTGGACATGGGCGGCCGCTTCCAGGTCAAGCACATCACCGTCAAGCCAGGCGCCAGCCTGTCGCTGCAGATGCACCACCACCGCGCCGAACACTGGATCGTGGTGTCCGGCACTGCCGAGGTGACCTGCGACGAAAACGTGTTCCTGCTGACCGAGAACCAGTCGACCTACATCCCGATTGCGTCGGTGCACCGCCTGCGCAACCCGGGCAAGATCCCGCTGGAGATCATTGAGGTGCAGTCCGGGAGTTACCTGGGCGAAGATGATATCGAGCGCTTCGAAGATGTGTATGGGCGCACCTCTACGCCGGTCGAGCGTGGGGTTTCGGTGAAGACCATCGCGCAGTAAAGCGGCAAGCGGCAAGCGGCAAGCGGCAAGCGGCAAGCGGCAAGCGGCAAGCTACAAGAAACAGCGGGGCGGCGTCGAATCTAAAATTGTGGGTTCTCCACCGCCCTGCTTTTTCTAGTAGCTTGTAGCTTGTAGCTTGTAGCTTGTAGCTTGTAGCTTGTAGCTTGTAGCTTGTAGCTTGCAGCTTGCAGCTTGCAGCTTGCAGCTTGCCACTCCAAGATGTGCCGAGACTCGAACGGAATCCGCACATCATGATCATCGGTGCCGTCCTTATCCTCACCTGGCTGGTGCTGCTGTTGCGCTACCCGGCCAAGGCCCTGCCCATTTCCCTGGCCGCCGTGTGCGGCCTGGGCCTGGTGGCCCTGTTCGTTGCCTGGCAGGACACCCGCGAAGCCTCGCAACTGGCCCGCCTGGACCTGCGCCTGAGCTACGCCCCAGACCAGTGCCCCGCCGACCGAACCCTGCAGGTGCACATGAAGAACGGCAACCCGGTACCGCTCACCGAACTGCGTTGGCGCGTAGCCGCCTATGCACCGGGCGATACCGTGAACCTCGCAGAAAATACCTACAACGCGCCGCGCTACCGTGGCCCTGGCGAACTGCAGCCGGGGGCCGAGTGGATAGACTGCCTGCCCTTGCCGCCCCTGCGTTCCGGTTACCGAGCACAAACCCTGGAGTTTCGGGCAGAGCACCTGCAAGGTACATTTGCCAATTGATTCATTGCCTGCACTGGCCCTATCGCCGGCAAGCCAGCTCCCACAGGTACCCCACCCCTTTCAAGGACTGCGGAGCACTTGTGGGAGCTGGCTTGCCGGCGATAGGGCCAGTACCGGCGACACATCTCTCACCTTGATCAAAGGCCCCCACCATGCCCACCGTCCTGATCACCGGTTGTTCCAGCGGCATCGGCCGCGCCCTGGCCGACGCCTTCCGCGATGCTGGTCACCACGTCTGGGCCACCGCCCGCAAGCCTGAAGATGTCGAGCAACTGAGTGCCGCCGGCTACACCGCCCGGCAACTGGACGTGAACGACAGCGAGGCCCTTACCCGCTTGGCCGAGGAACTGGACAGCCTCGATATCCTGATCAACAACGCCGGCTACGGCGCCATGGGCCCATTGCTCGATGGCGGTGTGGACGCACTGCGCCAGCAATTCGAGACCAACGTCTTCGCCGTGGTAGGCGTCACTCGCGCGCTGTTCCCGCTGCTGCGCCGCTCACGGGGCCTGGTGGTGAATATCGGCAGCGTATCCGGCGTACTGGTCACCCCGTTCGCCGGCGCCTACTGCGCCTCCAAGGCCGCCGTGCATGCCCTGAGCGATGCCCTGCGCCTTGAGCTGGCACCGTTCGGCGTGCAGGTGATGGAAGTGCAACCCGGGGCGATTGCCTCCCAGTTCGCCAGAAACGCCCAGCGCCAGGCCGAGCAGGTACTGGCGTCGGATTCGGCGTGGTGGCCGTTGCGTGAACAGGTGCAGGCGCGGGCGCGGGCTTCGCAGGACAAGCCGACTTCGGCGGCGGTGTTTGCCAAGGGCGTGTTGGCGGCGATGAGCAGGTCGCCGGTACCGGCTGTGGTGCGCTTGGGCAATGGCAGTACGGCGTTGCCGTTGATGGCTCGGTTGCTGCCGCGGCGTTTGCTGGATTGGGCGTTGCGCAAGCGCTTTGGCCTGCTGCGACCGCTTTGATTCTTCTTTTTCCTGTGCTGGCCCCTTCGCGGGTAAACCCGCTCCTACAGGGTGGGAGCGGGCAAGCCCGCGAAGAGGCCGGTACAGGCAGTAGACAATCAGGCAATGGACCGCAGCACCCCGCCGTCCACCCGCAACGCCGCCCCGGTGGTAGCACTGGCCTGCAGCGATGCCAGGTACACCACCATGTTGGCCACCTCTTCCACTGTCGCCAGCCGCTTGATCAACGAACTGGGCCGGTGCTCGGCCAGGAAGCTGGTTTCCAGTTCAGCAGTCGTGCCCCCCTGCTCCTCGGCCAGCTTGGCGAAGAAGTCACCCACGCCTTCAGAGCGCGTCGGCCCAGGCAGCACGGCATTCACCGTTACCCCGGTGCCCGCCAGGGTCTCGGCCAGCCCTCGTGACACCGCCAACAGCGCGGTCTTGGTCATGCCGTAGTGAACCATCTCGGTCGGGATCTGCAGCGCCGACTCACTGGACAGGAACACCACCCGCCCCCATTTGCGCTCGGCCATGCCTTGGGCATAGTGGCGCGACAGGCGCACCGCGCTAAGCACGTTGACGTCGAAGAAGCGCTGCCAGTCTTCGTCTTCGATCTCGAAGAACGGCTTGGGCTCGAAGATGCCCAGGTTGTTGACCAGGATGTCGGTATGCGGCACCTGGTCGAACAGCTTTTGCGCACCTTCCTGGGTGCCGAGGTCGGCAGCGATGCCGATGATGCGCGCTTGTGGCAGGCGTTCGCGCACGGCTTTAAGCGCTTCGTCGACGCGGGATTGGGTGCGGCCGTTGAGGACTACTTCGGCGCCGGCTTCGGCCAGACCTATGGCGATGGCCAGGCCAATGCCGGCGGTGGAACCGCTGACGATCGCGCGTTTGCCGTTCAGGGAAATGTGCATCTTTGCCTCCTCATCTGTCTGGGAAATCGCCGGGGCTGCTTTGCAGCCCTTCGCGGGCAAGCCCGCTCCTACAGGTATTGCGCTGTACCTGAGACCTGCGCTGTACTTGTGGGAGCTGGCTTGCCGGCGATGGGCTGCAAAGCTTTCTTCACCGGTTGCTGATCAAACGCCTGCCAGCCACCCCCCAAGGCCTTGTACAGCGCCACCAGCGCCTGCGACACCGCCGCCGAGCTGTCGATCCACTGTTCCTCGCTGGCCAGCAAGGCACTCTGCACCGTCAGCACGTTGAGAAAATCCACCGCCCCTTCCACGTACTGGCGCTGGGCGGTTTCCAGGGCGATGCGGTTCTGCCGCACGGCCTCGGCCAGATGATCACGGCGCAACTGACTGGCGTTGTACAGGCGTAGCACATCGTCAATTTCGTGCCAGGCCCCCAGCACCACCTTGCGATAATTAAGCGCCGCTTCCTGCTGCTGCGCCTCGCGCAACTCCAGGGTGCCCTTGAGTCGGCCGCCCTCGAAGATCGGCAATGAAAGCTGTGGCCCAAAGGCAAACCGGCGCGCATCCCAGGCACCGAAATCGGACAACTGCATGGCCTGGAAGCCGACACTGCCCGACAGCCGGATGCTCGGGTAGAAGTCGGCCTTGGCCACGCCGATGCTGGCGGTGGCAGCGTGCAGGCGAGCCTCGGCCTGGCGGATGTCCGGCCGGCGCTCGGCCAGCTCGGACGGCAAGCCGATGGCGAACTTCTGCCGCGGCGCAGGCAGTTCGCCGCCCTGTAGCAACTGGGCCTGCAGGCTGCGCGGGGGGTCGGCGGCGAGCAGGCTGAGGGCGTTGATCAGGTCATCGCGCCGGGCTTCGAGGCTGGGCAGACGCGACTCGATGGACGCCACCTGGGCACTGGCCTGGGCTACGTCGAGGCGGGTAGCGACGCCTTCGGCCTGGCGGCTTTCCGACAGCTTCAGGCTGTGCTGGGCGACCTTGAGGTTGTCGCGAGTGACATCGATGGTGTGCTGCACCGCACGCAACTGGATGTAGTTGCCGGCAGTTTCCGACAGTAATGCCAACAGCACACCGCGGCGGTCGTTCTCCGCCACTTCGACCGTGGCATCGGCCGCCTCGACCTGGCGCCGCACGCGGCCCCACAGGTCCAGCTCCCACCCCGCTACCAAGTCGCCCTGCCAGAGGTTGAAGGCTTGCTTGCCCGCCTTGCCAGACGGGTCGCTCAGGCCTTCGGCGCTGTTGCGGGCACGGCTGTAGCCGGCAGCAACATCCACCGCCGGCATTTCATCGGCGGCCACGGTGCTGCGCAAGGCCCGGCTTTGTACCAGCCGGGCACTGGCCATCTGCAAATCGAGGTTGCGCTCGGCAACGCGCTGGATCAATGCGCTGAGCTGGGCATCGTGGAAACTTTCCCACCAGCGCAGCTCCAGCGGTTCGGCCTGCGGCTGGCTGGCCGCCGCCTCACCTTGTAGCGGCGCCCATTGTTGCGGTGCCTGGCTGTCGGGGCGCAGGAAGTCCGGGCCCATGCTGCAGCCAGCCATCAGTACGGCCAGCAGCAATGGGCTCACGCGTAATGCCGCTTTCATCGTGCGCTGACCTCTTTGCCGTTCAGCTTGTCGCCACGGGTATCGATGGTCGCTTCCACCGACATGCCCACGCGCAAGCGGGCGAGCAGCGGCTGGCCATCATCGAAAACGATCTTCACCGGAATGCGCTGCACCACCTTGGTGAAGTTGCCGGTGGCGTTGTCCGGCTTGACGGCGGCGAAGGTCACGCCGGTGGCCGGGGCGATACTTTCCACATGGCCTTGCAGCTTCTCGCCGGAGAAGGTGTCGACGCTGATGCTCACCGGCTGGCCCGGCTGTACGTGGGTCAGCTGGGTTTCCTGGAAGTTGCCTACCACATAGGCCTGCTGCAACGGCACCACCGACAGCAGGCGAGCGCCCGGGGTGACGTAGGCACCGACGCGCAGGGCGCGCTCGCCGACCATGCCGTTCACCGGCGCGGTAATGCGCGTGTAGGAGAGGTCGAGCTGGGCTTTTTCCAGGCCTGCTTCGGCACGTTTCAACTGACCATCGGCACTGGCCACCTGGGCGCTGAGAATATCGACTTGCTTGCGCGCTGCCAGCAATGCTGCCTGGGCATTGGCCAGCCGGGCGCGGGCCTGGTCGACCCTGCTGCGTGCCTGCTGGGCATTCTGCACGGTACCGGCGCCCTGCTCGGCCAGGCGGCTGTAGCGGTTGACCTCATGGTCGGCGAACGCCGCTTCGGCCTGGGCCGCTTTCACCGCAGCTTCGGCCTGGGCAATCAGCGAAGCCTGACGTTCCAGGGTGGCACGGGCATCGGCACTTTGCGCCTTGGCCACCAGCAATTGCGCCTGCGCCGCATCCAGCGCGGCCTGGTAGTCACGGGCATCGATGGTCGCCAATAGCTGGCCAGCCGTAACCTGCTGGTTGTCCTCTACCAGCACCTCCTTGATGAAGCCGGCGACCTTGGGCGCGACCACCGTGTAGTCGGCGATCACATAGGCGTCATTGGTGCTCTGGCGGTGGTCGCTGCCGAACATCCAGGGGCCGACGATGCCAGCCAGGACAGCCACGGCGAGCACCGAGCCGATGAACAGGGTTTTGCGGTTGTTGGTCATTTCAGCGGTTCTCGAATTCATCCAGGGTTCAGGCCACCGCGCGCGGCGGGTAGACCCGGGTGGGCACGAAAGGAATCAGGCAGATCAGGGCCACGGCGATGCAGGCCATGACCAGGTACAGGTCGGCCGAGGTCAGCACCAGCGCCTGATCGTGGATGCGCCTGGCCAGGCCAGCGGCGTTATCGTCGACCAGCGGAGCGTTGCCCAGGCTGTCCACCAAGTGGTTGGAATGGAAGTGCCGGCGCAGGGTGCCAAGCGCATCCAGCAGGCCACCGGCGATCACCGCGGCCAGGCCTTTGACGGTGTTGAACCAGCTGGAGGCGAACGGGCCTTCCTGCGGGGTCATGCCGTTGGTGGACAGCATCAGCAGCGGCAGCACCGCCATCGGCTGGCCGAACACCTGCAGCAGGTAGAAGGGGTAGAAGTCGCCACGGATCCATTCGCTGGTCAGCAGGCTGCTGCCAACACAGGACACCGCCAGCATCGCCAGGCCGATGCCCAGCACCCAGCGGCAGTCCACCGCACGGATGTTGCACAGCGCTGCGGTCAATGGCAGGGCGATCAACTGCGGCATGGCCACCAGCATCAGCAACGGGCTGGTCTGCGCCGGCCGGTAGCCCTGGATCTGCGCCAGGTAGGCCGACGGAATGCTGCCGACACCCGACAGCACGACCAGCACGCCGGCCAAGGTCACCAGGGCGAAACTCAGGTTGCGCCGCGACAGCATGCGCAACTGGAAGAACGGCAGCGGCTCGGACCATTCGTTGAACATGAACAGCACCAGCAACAGCAGCCCACCCCCGAGCAGCCAGCAGATCAGCGGCGAGTCGAACCAGCCCCAGCGGTCCCCCAGCGACAAGCCCAGGACGATACTGCTGATGGCCGGCAGGCCAAGCACCACGCCACGCCAGTCGAACTGCCTGAAACGCTCCAGGCGCAGCGGGTCCTGCGGCAGGCCCCAGCCCACACAACACATGGCCAGTGCCGACGGCAGAATGATCTGCCAGAACGCCCATTGCCAGCCCACGTATTCAGTCCACAACCCGGCCAGCGGGGTACCGAGGTTGGGGCCGAACGTGGCGGTCAGGGCGTAACAGGCCAGGCCGTACACTTTGATGCCCGGCGGCAGGAAACGCAGGGCCACGCTCATCAGCATCGGTGGCAAGGCGCCGGCGGCAAAGCCCTGCAGCACGCGCAGCAACATCAGGCTGTGCAGGTTGGGGGCGAACGGCTGCAGCAAGCCGAGCACGGCGAACAGGCCAATGGCGCTCAGGGTGAAGCGCCGCAGCGAGAAGGTGGTGGCCAGCCACGGCGCAAAGGCCATGGCCGAGACCGAAGCGGCGCTGTACACCGCCAGCAGCCAGGCACCTTCGTCGGCCCCGATGCCCATGGCGCCGCGGATATCGGCCAGGGAAATCTTGGTCACCGACTCGTTGAGGCCCGCACACAACACGGCCAGCAATACACCGAACAGCCCGACCACCACCTGCAGGCCGAACGCCGTCTGCGCAGGGGCAGCCGGCGCGGGGGCGCCGGCAGGTGCGGCAGACAGGGCGGACAGGGAACTCATGCAACGACATCTCCAGCAACAAATTTGCGACTGGAGCAAGTCTAAGAAGGTCGAATGCTGACGAAAACTGACTTCTTGGTAGGTTTATGTTGCGTCAGGCGCAATCCACTTTTTTGCAGGTCTGGCCCCATCGCTGGCAAGCCAGCTCCCACAAGTGCTGCACAGGGCTTGAGATCAATGCGGTCGAGGTGGGAGCTGGCTTGCCAGCGATGAGGCCCTTACAGGCAATCAAGGATCAACACTGCAGCAAGCTTTCAAGGTCTGCCGCAACCACCTATGTGCCGGGTCGTTGTGAAACCGCGGGTGCCAGGCTTGCAGCACCGTCACCCGCTCCAGCGGTACCGGGATCTCGAACGATCGCAGTGGCAACCCGAGCTTGTGCACGCTGTTGAGGATATTCGCCGGCATCGGCAGGATCAGGTCCGAATCCGGTAGCGAGAACAGCGCCGAGTGAAAACTCGGGGTAATCAATGCCACCCGCCGTTGCACCTTGAAGTTGGCCAGCTCGACATCAATCGGCCCGTTGGCCCGGCCACGGCGGGACACGCTGATCTGTGGATAACTGGCAAAGCTGGTCGGCGTGATCGGCTGCTCGAAGA
>NZ_BCBD01000025.1:0-46057 GCF_001320345.1 Pseudomonas sp. NBRC 111127
GATCAGCACGAAGGCCATGAACGGGCTGGTCACGGTTTTCAACGCCATCAGCAGCGGCACGGTGAACAGCGTTCCCAACGCGCCGAACAGCAGCATGGAATTGCGTCGCCCAATACGGTCGGACAGCATGCCGAAGAACGGCTGCAGCACCATGAACAGGAACAGCGCAGCCGTCATCACATAACTGGCGTTCTTCGCCGTCATGCCAGCGGTATTCACCAGGTACTTCTGCATGTAGGTGGTGAAGGTGTAGAAAATCAGCGACCCACCTGCGGTGTAGCCCAGCACGGTGATGAAGGCTGCAGCGTGGTTGCTGAACAAGCCTTTGATGGTGCCGGCATCCTTGTCCTGACGGGTCTCGGCGCTGCTGGTTTCGTGCAGCGAGCGGCGCAGCATCAACGAGATCAGTGCTGCAATGGCCCCGACCACGAACGGAATGCGCCAGCCCCAGGCACGCAGCTCATCCTCGGTCAGCAGCTGCTGCAGGATCACTACCACCAGCACGGCCAAAAGCTGGCCGCCGATCAGCGTCACGTACTGGAACGAGGCAAAGAAGCCGCGCTGGCCGCGCAGGGCCACCTCACTCATGTACGTGGCGGTGGTGCCGTACTCGCCACCCACCGACAGGCCCTGGATCAGGCGCGCCAGCAACAGCAGCGCCGGGGCCCAGGTGCCAATGCTGGCATAGGTGGGCAGGCAGGCGATCATCAGCGAGCCGAAGCACATCATCAGCACCGAGATCATCAGCGAGTTCTTGCGGCCATGGCGGTCAGCGAGGCGGCCGAAGATCCAGCCACCAATCGGGCGCATCAAGAAGCCTGCGGCGAATACCCCCGCGGTGTTCAGCAACTGCACCGTGGGGTCGTCGGAGGGGAAGAACGCCGGGGCGAAGTAGATCGCGCAGAAGGCATAGACGTAAAAGTCGAACCATTCCACCAGGTTGCCCGAAGAGGCACCAACGATAGCGAAGATGCGCTTGCTGCGCTCTTCACCGGTGTAATAGGTTGAGGTCATGGTGAGATTACTCCTGAAGGGTCCCAGGTTATTCTAGACATACCTGGTAACACCTCGTTCCGCCTTGAGGCTGGCAATTGGCCTTGAGTCGAAGGTGCCGGCCCCTTCGCGGGGCAAGCCTGCTGCCACAGTTTGCCGTTGTGCAGTGGGCAACGACCATGCTGTAACACCCCGCTTGCCCCACGAAGGGGCCAGGACAGGTCAAACCCGTTCGATGGCCAGCGCCAAGCCTTGGCCGACGCCCACGCACATGGTCGCCAGGCCTTTACGGCCACCGCTTTTCTCCAGTTGATGCAGCGCCGTCAGCACCAGGCGAGCACCGCTCATGCCCAGCGGGTGGCCCAGCGCGATCGCGCCGCCATTGGGGTTCACCTGCGGCGCATCATCGGCCACGCCCAGCTCACGCAGCACTGCCAGGCCTTGGCTGGCGAACGCTTCATTGAGCTCGATCACATCGAAATCATTCACCGCCACACCCAGGCGCTCGGTCAGCTTACGCACTGCCGGGACCGGGCCAATGCCCATCACCCGTGGCGCAACGCCACCGCTGGCCATGCCCAGAACGCGGGCACGCGGGGTAAGGCCATGCTTCTTCACCGCTTCAGCGGAGGCCAGGATCAGTGCTGCCGCACCATCGTTGACGCCCGAAGCGTTGCCGGCGGTGACGGTCTTGTCCGGGCCGTTGACCGGCTTGAGCTTGGTCAACGCTTCCAGGGTGGTCTCCGGGCGCAGGTGTTCATCACGCTCGACGATCACTTCACCCTTCTTGTGGGCGATGCGCACCGGCACGATTTCTTCGGCAAAAAAGCCGGCTGCCTGCGCTGCAGCGGCCTTTTGCTGGCTGCGCAAGGCGAAAGCATCCTGGTCGGCGCGCGACACCTGATAATCGTCGGCCACGTTGTCGGCGGTTTCCGGCATGGAGTCCACGCCGTACTGGCTCTTCATCAGCGGGTTGATGAAGCGCCAGCCGATGGTCGTGTCTTCCAGCTTCATGTTGCGCGAATAGCCGCTTTCGGCCTTGCCCATGACGAACGGGGCCCGCGACATCGATTCCACACCCCCGGCGATGGCCAGCTCCATTTCCCCGCTGGCAATGGCGCGGAAAGCAGTGCCAATGGCATCCATGCCCGAGGCACACAGGCGGTTAAGGGTGACGCCCGGAATGCTTTCGGGCAGGCCGGCCAGCAGCAGCGCCATGCGCGCCACGTTGCGGTTGTCTTCACCTGCCTGGTTAGCGCACCCGAAAAACACCTCGTCAACCTGGTCCCATTGCACACCGGGGTTGCGCTCGATCAGCGCCTTCAGTGGCACGGCGGCCAGGTCGTCGGCACGCACACCGGCCAGGGCGCCGCCAAAGCGGCCAATCGGGGTACGGATGGCGTCACAGATGAATACGTCTCGCATCAGGCTTCTCCTGCCGGCTGGCCATGGGCCGCGGCGGTACGGGCATCAAGGTCACGCGGGGTGGCAGCTTGATTTCGGTGGGTTCGGTGGTGGTCTGCACGTGGCATTGGAGGCTCCTGGTCAGGGTGCTTCAGTAAGCTCAGATTAAGGAGGCCGGTGGGTAGCTTACAATCCGATAATCGACTATTCGTGCGATTATCGAACTATTTGTTGCCTTACTACCCACCTTCGTACAGCGCCTGGCCGGCAAGGGCGGCCTCGCTATCAGGTGGCGTCGGCGTGGCTCACCAGCCCTTTCACCACCACCCCGACGGTAGCCAGCGCCGCCGGCACCAGCAGCGCCGTGAGCACCTGCTCGAAGCTCCAGCCCAGGCCCAACAGGGTCGCGCCGCTCCAGGCCCCGAGAATCGCGCCGAAGCGGCCGATGCCCAGCATCCACGATACCCCGGTCGCCCGGCCTTGGGTCGGGTAGAAGCGCGCCGCCAGCGACGGCATGGCCGACTGGGCGCCGTTCACGCACATACCAGCCACCAGCACCAGCGTAGCCAGCAAGGTGATATTGCCCAGGCTCTGCCCTACGGCGTAGGCGAATACCCCGGCCAGCAAGTAGAAAATGCCAATCACCTTGTGCGGGTTGAAGCGGTCCATGGCCCAACCCACACCGACCGCACTCAGCACGCCACCAAACTGGAACAAGGCACCGATAAAGGCCGCCTGCTCCATGCTCGCGCCACTGTCACGCATCAGGGTCGGCAGCCAGCTGGTCAGCAGATAGACGATCACCAGGCCCATGAAATAAGTCAGCCACAGCAGTACGGTACCCAGGCCGTAGGTGCCAGAGAAAATCACCGAGAACACGTTGCGGGCGGCCACTGCCTTCTGTTCCGGCACGCTGAAGCTCGCCGCCTCGGCCACCACCTGTGGGGCGATCGGCGACAAGGTCTTGCGCACCCTGTCAGTGCCACGGTTACGCACCACCAGGAAGCGCGCCGACTCCGGCAGCCAGACCATCAGCACCACGGCCAGCAGCAACGGCAGCACGCCACCGACTACGAGCAGGCTGTGCCAGCCATAGGCCGGGATCATTTTCGCGGAAATGAAGCCACCGCCGGCCATACCCAGGTTGAAGCCGCAGAACATGCTGGTGACCAGCAGCGACTTGAGCCGCTCTGGGGTGTACTCCGACAGCAGCGTGGTGGCGTTGGGCATACCCGCCCCCAGGCCAAGGCCGGTCAGGAAGCGCAGCACCAGCAGCTGGTCGACGTTGGTGGCATAGGCCGAGGCCAGGCTGAAGCCACCGAATACCAGTACCGCACCCACCAGCACGCCCTTGCGGCCAAAGCGGTCGGCCAGCGGCCCCGAGCCCAGGGCGCCGAAGACCATGCCGATCAACGCGGCACTCATCACCGGGCCCAGGCTGGCACGGTCAATGCCCCATTCCTGCGACAGGGCCGGGGCGATGAAGCCCATGGCGGCCGTGTCCAGGCCATCGAGGAAGACGATCAGAAAACACAGCAGCACGACCCGCCACTGATAGCGGGACAACGGTTGCTGATTGATGAACGACTGGACGTCAAGGCTTGCGCCGACGTTGGTTTGCGCTTGGTTCATTGTTGTTATCCAGAATAGGGGGCACAGCCAGGCCATTGCACTCGGCTAGCCGGTACAGGTGGGCAACGCTAGGGAAAATGGCCTGGGTCAGCCTGGATACAACGAAACTGCATGCGGGTGCGAGCGCAGCAGCCTAGGGACAGTATGCATGGTATGTGCCTCATGTTTTTCTTGTTCGGTCGGCACAGCCGACCGTTGCGAGAGACATTAATCAGCGGGCGCAGGTGACGCAATTCGCCGCGAGCGACACTGTGCGTTTATCGCACAGGAAACCGTTTTGCCTGTTCAAAAAACCGCTGGCGCCCGCCCCGCAGGTTGCTGAGCGCCCCCCCTTGCGCGCTCAACCAAACAGCTGGTGGCACAGGTCCCGGCTGGCAGCCAGCAGGATCGGCAAGAAGCGCTGCTCCAGTTCGCTGCGCGTGACCCGCCCGACGTGGGTACTTACGTTCAAGGCTGCCAGCACCTGCCCGGAAGCGTCGTACACCGGCACGGCAATCGAGCGCAGCCCCTGCTCCAGTTCCTGGTCCACCACACACCAGCCTTGGGCGCGGACCTGCTGAATACAGGCGAACAACGATTCGGCATCATGCAAGGTACGGCTGGTGCGCGCCTTGAGGTCGGCCCGCTCCAGGTATTCGCGCAGGCTGGTGTCATCCAGCGCCGCCAGCAGAATGCGCCCCATCGACGTGCAGTAGGCGGGCAGGCGCCCGCCCACCGACAAATCGACCGAAATCAGGCGCTCGACCGTGGCCGAACGGGCTATATAAAGGATGTCGTCACCTTCGAGGGTGGCCATGTTGGCCGCCTCGTGCAACTGGTCGCTGATGCGGTCCAGGTACGGCTGGGCCGAAATCGCCAATGGCGTGGATGACAGGTAGGCATGCCCCAGGGTCAGCACTTTGGGTAGCAGCGAGTAGGTGCGCCCGTCGGTGGTGGCATAGCCCAGCTTGATCAGCGTGTGCAGGCAACGGCGCACGGCGGCCCGGGGTATTTCGGTACGGTGGCTGATCTGGGCGATGGTGAGGTGGCGCTTGCGCTCCTGGAAAGCCTGGATCACCGCCAGGCCACGGGCCAGGGATGTCATGAAGTCCGGGTCGCCGGTGAAAGCCTGGATGCGCTTGGCCGGCGAGGCCACGATCGGCGGCGCCATGGCCGCCAACACAGGCCGTGCCGCCTCTGGGCTGGCAGAAGCGTTGTCCACCGTTTCGTCACTCATCACACACCTCAAAAAAAACGCCGGTTCGTGCGATTATCGAACAAACGGCCGATAATCGCAATTGACCGCTGACACTTTTGCTTATACCTTTCTCCTGCCACATGTGGCTTCTTTGGAGAGACTGGTCAGGTACCCACCGTAGAAGTCCCCAGGCAACGGCCTCGCCTTTCGGCGGGGCCGTTTTTCATTCCCGCCTCGTCAGCTTGTTGCCCGAACTTTTATCCGGCATGCCTTTCAAACTTGTAAGAAAGGCCCAACTTGTTTATCCGCACATGCCATAACTTGCGTCGGATGATGGCGGTGCAGGTTAAATAACGATGTCCGACAAATTATCGGTTGCTATAATCGGCACCACAGTCGTGACGCAATTGTGCCCACGGAACCTTCCGTGGAACCAAGCCGTTGCGGCCGGAACAGGGCGCACAAGCCCATAACGCGTTACCCCCGTGATTACACTTAATTCAGGTACTGCATGTGACGAAAGATGAACTGCGCGCAGAACTCGAGCGCCAGGCTGAACGTTACAAGGATGTCTACGGCGGCGAAGTCACCACCTATGCCGCACAAACGGAACCGGAGCGCAAACCCTGGCGCAAACGCGCCAGCCTGCGCGACCAGGCTTTCAGCCAGGAACTGGAACGCATGGAAAAGGAACTACGCAGCGAGAACCCCTGACCCGGGTCAATGCAGCGCTGTGTTCGCCCGGCTCGGCCGGGCGTGTTGGTCTTATTACCCAAGCTAAGTGAAATGGATTTTCACAAATTTCAAACGACCGTTTTAATTAGCGCCAAAGCTGGACCTTTACGTTTTTGACCTGCTTTTCGCAGCAATTAGCCGATTTAAGCTGAACTTGCCCTGTAATCAAGGGCCGCTCGCAGGGCAGCTTTGGCGCTTTTGGCCGTGCCAACGGCCTGCTGGAGGTGCATCGATTGCCAATGTTTTCTGGCATAATCCCGCCCCCCTATGACCGCCAGACAACCTTCATGATCGATTTATTCAGCGGACTGGATGCCTGGGTATTGGTGAGCCTGCTGCTCGCCTTGACCTTCGTACTCGCCTTCGAGTTCATCAATGGCTTTCATGACACCGCAAACGCGGTAGCTACCGTCATCTATACCAAAGCCATGCCTCCCCACCTCGCCGTGTTCTTCTCCGGCGTGTTCAACTTCTTCGGCGTACTGCTGGGCGGTGTCGGGGTGGCCTACGCCATCGTGCACCTGCTGCCGGTAGAGTTGCTGATCAATGTGAACACCGGGCACGGCCTAGCCATGGTCTTCTCCCTGCTGGCCGCGGCCATCACCTGGAACCTCGGCACCTGGTACTTCGGTATTCCCGCTTCCAGCTCGCACACGCTGATCGGCTCTATTCTGGGTGTAGGTCTGGCCAATGCCCTGATCAACGACATCCCGCTGGGAGACGGCGTTAACTGGCAGAAAGCCATCGACATAGCCATGTCGCTGGTGGTCTCGCCAATGGCCGGCTTCGCCGTGGCTGCCCTGGTGCTGCTCGGCCTGAAGTGGTGGCGCCCGCTGTCGAAGATGCACAAGACCCCCGAACAGCGCCGTAAACTCGACGACAAGAAGCACCCGCCCTTCTGGAACCGCCTGGTCCTGGTGGTTTCTGCCATGGGCGTGAGCTTCGTGCACGGTTCCAACGACGGCCAGAAAGGCATTGGCCTGATCATGCTGGTGCTGATCGGTATCGTTCCGGCCAAGTTCGTGCTCGACCTGAACAGCACCACCTATCAGATCGAGCGTACCCGCGACGCCACCCTGCACATGAGCCAGTTCTACGAGCGCAACGCCGCCACCCTGGGCGAGTTCCTGGCCCTGGGCAAGGCCAAGGCCAGCGACCTGCCGGAACAGTTCAG
Organism: Pseudomonas sp. NBRC 111127; assembly: GCF_001320345.1. Taxonomy (NCBI): domain Bacteria; kingdom Pseudomonadati; phylum Pseudomonadota; class Gammaproteobacteria; order Pseudomonadales; family Pseudomonadaceae; genus Pseudomonas; species Pseudomonas sp. NBRC 111127. The sequence goes on from NZ_BCBD01000025.1 coordinate 7,116, forward strand.
TTGCAACCCGCAGCAGACCGAGCCGACCATCGCCGCACTGCAGACCTCGTTGCAAGGCGTGACCGACTATCACAGCCTGGCTGCCGAGAAGCGCGTTGAAGTACGCCGCTACCTGCTGTGCCTGGACGACACCGCGAAGAAGGTTGGCAAGCTGCCTGGCCTGGAAGCCCGCGAAAAGGCCGACCTGGAAAAACTGCGCAAAGACCTTACCGCCACCACTGAATACGCCCCGTTCTGGGTGATCGTGGCCGTTGCCCTGGCCTTGGGCCTGGGCACCATGGTGGGCTGGAAGCGTGTGGTGCTGACCGTTGGCGAGAAGATCGGCAAGCAGGGCATGACCTATGCCCAGGGCATGTCGGCACAGATCACCGCGGCCTGTGCCATCGGCATGGCCAACGTGTTCGCCTTGCCGGTGTCGACCACGCATGTGCTGTCGTCCGGCGTGGCCGGCACCATGGTCGCCAACAAAAGCGGCCTGCAAGGTGGCACCGTCAAAACCATCCTGATGGCTTGGGTTCTGACCCTGCCAGCCTCGATGGGCCTGGCGGCCGGCTTGTTCTGGCTGGCGTCCAAGGCCATTGGCTGAGTGACACCGCAATAGACAAAGGCGCCCACGGGGCTAATGCCTGTCAGTTAAGGGTTACTGGGGCTGCTATGCAGCCCTTCGCGGGCACGCCCGCTCCTACACGCTTGGCGCTGAACTCAAGAAATGCGCTATCCCCTGTGGGAGCGGGCGTGCCCGCGAAGGGTCGCAAAGCGACCCCAACTACTCAACTGACTGGCATCAACCCCGGGGCGCCTTTTTCATATCGGCAGCTGGGCCCACAGGCAGTGCGCAAGGCCCAGGCTCGATACGGCCCAGGTGGCAGCCAACTATTTTTTCTTGCCCCCCAACAACGACCCCATCAACCCCCGCACCAGCTGCCGCCCCAACTGGTTGGCTGCCTGGCGCACCGCCGATTTGATCGCCTGCCCCGCCGCACTCTGCAAGAACTCACCGGCCTTGTCGGCAAAGCTCTGTTCATCCGCCTTCGGTTGCGGCGCCGGCTCCACGGCTTCACCTTTGCGCTGGGTCAGCATTTCATAGGCCGACTCACGGTCCACCGGCTTGTCATAGCGCCCAGCCAGCGGCGAAGCAGCAATCAGCGCACCGCGCTCCGCAGCACTCAACGGCCCGATCCGCGATTGCGGCGGTGCCACCAACACGCGCTGGACCATGGCCGGGGTGCCCTTCTCTTCAAGCGCCCCCAGTAGCGCTTCGCCAATGCCCAGTTCGGTGAGCACGCTCAAGGTGTCGAACGCCGGGTTGGGGCGGAAGCCATCGGCTACCGCCCGCAATGCCTTCTGCTCCTTCGCCGTGAATGCCCGCAAGCCATGCTGAATGCGCAAGCCCAACTGGGCCAGCACCGCATCCGGCAAGTCACCCGGCGACTGGGTGACGAAGAACACGCCCACACCTTTGGACCGGATCAGCCGTACCACCTGCTCCAGGCGCTCCTGCAGCGCCTTGGGCGTGCCGTTGAACAACAGATGCGCCTCGTCGAAGAACAACGCCAGCAGCGGTTTTTCGGCATCGCCGCGCTCGGGCAGTTGCTCGAACAATTCGGCCAGCAGCCACAACAGGAAGGTGGCGTAGACCTTGGGGGCTTCATGCACCAAGCGGCTGGCATCAAGCAGGTGGATCCGGCCGCGGCCATCGGGGTCCGGGCGCAGCAAGTCTTCCAGTTGCAACGCCGGCTCGCCGAACAGCGCCTCGGCCCCCTGTTGCTCGAGGGTTGCCAGCCGGCGTAACAAGGCCTGGGTCGAGGCGGTGGTCATCAGCGCGCTATCTTCACCCAGCAATTGCGGGTTGTCTTTCAGGTGGGCAAGCAGCGCCTTGAGGTCTTTCAGGTCGAGCAGCAACAGGCCTTCACGGTCGGCCACCTTGAACGCTGCGTACAACGCCGCCTGCTGGCTGTCGGTCAGTTCCAGCAAGTTGCCCAGCAGCAGCGGCCCCATTTCACTGAGGGTCGTGCGCAGCGGGTGACCGGACTGCCCCGCGATGTCCCACAACGTCACCGGGTAGGCCCGTGGCGTATGCCCAAGCCACGGCATGCCGGCGATGCGCTCGGCCACCTTGCCCTGCGGTGCACCGGCGGCGCCCAGGCCACACAAGTCACCTTTCACGTCGGCGGCAAACACCGCGACCCCGGCGTCACTGAACACTTCCGCCAGGCGTTGCAAGGTGACGGTCTTGCCTGTACCGGTAGCGCCTGCCACCAGGCCGTGGCGGTTGGCCAGGCGCATGGCTTGCCCGAGCGGCTGGCCATCCGGGCCCGATCCCACAACTATGGTCGAAGTTTCCGACATCTCTTTAATCCCCTGCTCAAGCTTTAACTGAAACCGGCCGATACCTTCGGGTGATATTCGCCTTAGAAGAGAGGAACAACCGAAAAGGGATTTTTCCGGATATTGCACAGCCTTGCGGCCTCACTCGTGCGAACGCCCTGATTAAAACCTTAGCGGAACCGATTACGCCATGAATAAAAGCCTGCGTTTCAGCCACAAGATACTGTTGGCCGCCTCACTGATCGTCATACTCGCCTTCAGCCTTTTCACCCTTTACAACGATTACCTGCAGCGTAATGCCATCCGCGAGGACCTGGAAAACTACCTGGCTGAAATGGGTACTTCCACGTCCACCAACATCCGCAACCTGTTCGACGGGCGTATCAAACTGGTGGAAAACCTGGCGCAGAACATTGCCCAGAACCCGGCCAACGCTGAAACATTCATGGGCCAGCGCGCACTGCTCTCCAGCTTCCTGACCGTTTACCTGGGCAAGATCGACGGCGGCTTCAGTGTTCGTCCGGACGCGAAGATGCCCGACGGCTACGATCCTCGCACCCGGCCCTGGTACAAGGATGGCATGAATGCCAGCGGGGCCATGTTGACTGAACCGTACATCGACATGACCACCAACAAGATGGTCATCGGCATCCTCAGCAAGGTCTCCAGCAGCGTGGGTGTGGTCGGTGGCGACCTGGCGCTGGACGGTCTGGTGCAAATCATCAACTCGCTGGACTTTGGTGGTATGGGCTATGCCTTCCTGGTCAATGACCAGGGCAAGATCCTGGTACACCCGGACCAGGCCCTGGTGATGAAGTCGCTGTCAGACCTGTTCCCGCAACACACACCCAAACTGAGCAACGAACTGACCGAAGTGCAAAGCGACGGCCAGGCACGTTTGCTGACCTTCACCCCGATCACCGGCCTGCCCTCGGCCAATTGGTACATCGGCCTGTCGGTGGACAAGGCCAAGGCCTTCTCGATGCTGAGCACCTTCCGCACCTCGGCGGTGGTTGCCACGGTCGTCGCCGTGGTCATCATCATCGCCTTGCTCGGCTTGCTGATTCGCGTACTGATGCAGCCGTTGCACACCATGACCCGCGCCATGGAAGACATCGCCGAAGGTGAGGGCGACCTGACCAAGCGCCTGCGCATCCATAACCACGATGAATTTGGCATTCTCGGCAACGCCTTCAACCGCTTCGTCGAGCGTATTCACAGCAGCATCCGCGAAGTGTCCTCGGCCACCGAGCAAGTCAACGAAGTGGCGCTGCGGGTGATCAGCGCCTCGAACTCATCAATGACCAACTCCGATGAGCAGGCCAACCGCACCAACAGCGTGGCCGCGGCCATCAACGAACTGGGTGCCGCGGCCCAGGAAATCGCCGGCAACGCTGCCCAGGCCTCGCAGCACGCCAGCTCCGCAAGGCTGCTGGCCGAAGAAGGCCAACAGGTGGTCGAGCGCAACATTGCGGCGATGAACCGGCTCTCGGACCTGATCGTCACCTCCAGCGAACACATCGAGACCCTCAACAGCAAAACCGTGAACATCGGCCAGATTCTGGAAGTGATTACCAGTATCTCCCAGCAGACCAACCTGCTGGCCTTGAACGCCGCCATCGAAGCGGCCCGCGCCGGTGAAGCCGGGCGTGGTTTCGCCGTGGTGGCCGATGAGGTACGCAACCTGGCCCACCGCACCCAGGAATCGGCGCAACAGGTGCAGGCCATGATCGAAGAACTGCAGGTGGGTGCCCGCGCATCGGTCGAAACCATGGATCAGAGCCAGCGCCACAGCAACGACAGCATGCAGATCGCCAACCAGGCCGGCGAACGGCTGGACAGCGTGACCGTGCGCATTGGCGAAATCGATGGCATGAACCAGTCGGTGGCCACCGCCACCGAGGAGCAGACTGCCGTGGTCGAAGCCATCAACATGGATATCAACGAGATCAACATGCTCAACCAGGAAGGTGTGGAGAACCTGCAGGCGACCCTGCGTGCGTGCTCCGACCTGGAGCAGCAGGCCGGGCGCCTGAAGCACCTGGTGGGCAGTTTCCGGATCTAGTCCCACGCGCCCCAGGGGAGCAGGTACACCCCCTCCCCTGGGGCAGCTTGCCGCGCAACCCCGATCGAACAAACTATCCTTCTGAAAGGTCAACCTTTAGGCGTGTCATCGCCGCCAACCAAGCGCCAGATGACAGACCCGAAAGACGATCCCGGAGGGATGCTGATCGTGCACATCGCCGACATCACCATGTTCTACGCCCCCGCCAGCGGTGGCGTACGAACTTATCTTGATGCCAAACATCACCGCCTCGACGCCATCCAGGGCGTACGCCATAGCCTGTTGATTCCTGGTGCCAGCGCCCACAATGCCGACGGCATCTACCAAGTACCGGCACTGCCGCTGCCTTTTGGCAAAGGCTACCGCTTCCCGGTACGCCTGGCCCCGTGGTGCAAGACCCTGCGTTCGCTCAAGCCGGACCTGATCGAGGTCGGCGACCCGTACCTGACTGCCTGGGCGGCGCTGGAGGCCCGGCGCCAGCTGGACGTGCCGGTAATCGGCTTCTACCACTCCGACCTGCCGCTGCTGGTCAGCAACCGCATGGGCAACTGGTTCACGCCCAATGTCGAGGCCTATGTCAGCAAGCTATATGGGAATTTCGACCGGGTGCTGGCCCCCAGCCGGGTCATGGCCGACAAACTGCGCCGCCTGGGCGTGCGCGATGTACACGTACAGCCGCTGGGCGTGGACTTGGCCACGTTCCACCCGTCCAAACGCGACGCCAATGTGCGTGCCGAGCTGGGTATCGCCGATACCACCCGCCTGCTGATCTACGCCGGGCGTGGCTCCCGGGAAAAGAACCTGCCGGTGTTGCTGGCCTGCATGCAGCAGCTGGGCCACCCCTACCACCTGCTGTTGGTGGGCTCCGGCATGCCCGCCAATGTGCCGGACAACGTCAGTGTCATCGGCCAGTTCTGCCCGCCAGAGGAGGTCGCCCGGCTGATGGCCAGCGCCGACCTGCTGGTGCATGCCGGCGACCAGGAAACCTTCGGCCTGGTCATTCTCGAAGCCATGGCCAGTGCAACGCCGGTGGTCGCCGTGCGCGCGGGTGCCTTCGGCGAAATCGTCAATGACCAGTGCGGCCGCCTGTGTACAGCCAACGATGCCCAGGCCATGGCCACAGCCGTGCGCGAGGCATTCGAGGCAGGTGTGCGCAAGCTGGGCGCGCAGGCGCGCCGCCACGTCGAGCAACACTACTCATGGGACAACGTGGTCGCGGGCCTGCTGCAGCACTACCAGGCCGTGCTCGGCCATCAGCCGCTGGTGCGCGCCCATGCTTGAGTCACGCCCCGCACCGCGCAGCCTGATGCTGGTACTGCATGATGTCGCGCCTGAAACATGGCCCGACTACCAACCTTTCGTGGAGGCTGTGGATGCTATCGGCGGTGTGCCCATGACTTGGCTGGTGGTTCCGGACTTTCACCAGCGCAACCCGCTGTTGCGCTCACCGGCGTTCTGCCGCCTGCTTGAACGGCGCCTGGCCGAGGGCGACGAACTGGCGCTGCATGGCTACTACCATGCCGACAGCGGCCCGCCGCCGCGCACGCCAGGCGACTTCTTCATGCGCCGTATCTATACCCACGAAGGCGAGTTCTATGGCCTTGATCAACAGCAGGCCCTGCAGCGCCTGGAACAGGGCCTGGCCGTGTTCGCCCAACAGCAATGGCCAGTGGCAGGTTTCGTGGCGCCAGCCTGGTTGATGAGCGAAGGCACCCGCCAGGCGCTGCGCCAGCTGCCTTTGCGCTACACCAGCACACCGCAGCACCTGTACCGCTTGCCCGAGTTCACCCCGATCAAGGCGCCAGGGCTGGTGTGGAGCGCCCGCAGTGCCTGGCGCCGGGGGCTTTCGCGGGCCCTGTGCGACTGGCAGTGCAGACGGTGGCAGAACGCCGAAACCCTGCGCCTGGGCCTGCACCCGGTGGACATGCGCCATCGTAGCTCCCGCGAGTACTGGCTCAATACCCTGCGCACCTTGATGGCCCAAGGTCGCGAACCCCTCACCAAGTCCGCCTGGCTGGACCGCCAGGTCAGCGCATGAGCCGTCTGGCCTGGCTAGGCCTGGCACTTGTCGCAGCAATGCTGGTGCCAGCCCTGCTTGGCGGCAGTGACCTGCTGCCCCGGTTGCAAGGGTTCGATCCTGGCCTGTTGCTGACCCTGCTGGGCATGATCCTGCTGTGCTGGGTGATCAACGCCATGCGCCTGCGCCTGTTGCTGGGCCAGCAAGGCGCAAGGCTTGGGCACCTGCGCAGCCTGGGCGTGGTGATGGCCACCGAGTTCGCCATCTGCACCACCCCCGGCGGCAGTGGTGGCCCGTTGACCCTGATGGCGCTGCTGGCACGCGAGCGCATCGGCCCGGCGCGCAGTGGCGCCGTGTTCGCCATGGACCAATTGAACGACCTGCTGTTCTTTTTCTGCGCGATGCTGGCGATTGCGGGCTACGCATTGTTTCACAGCCTGGGCCACAGCCAGCAGAGCATGTTGCTGGGCAGTGCGTTGCTGCTGTGCAGTGCGCTGGTTGGGGTGATCGGCTTGCTGCGCTACCGCCGCGCGCTCATGCGCCTCAACGGCAGGCTGCTGCAACGCCTGGGCGTGGCCGCACCGCGCAAGCGCCGCTGGGCCCGCAAACTGCTGCACTTCATCGCCGCACTGGCGCAGACCTGGCAGTTGCCCAAGCGCACGCTGGCGCTGGTGTTCACCCTCACCTGCATCCACTGGGGGCTGCGCTACAGCGTGTTGTACCTGGTATTGCGCGGGTTGGGCGGGGAGCTGGCATGGATCCCCAGCTTTCTGGTGCAGATGCTGTCGCTCAGTGCCGGGCAATTCAGCCTGCTACCGGGCGGGGCAGGTGCGGCCGAGCTGACGTCTGCAAGCTTGCTGACGCCGCTGGTGGGCAGCTCCACCGCCGCCGCGGCGATCCTCATCTGGCGGGCAGTCACTTATTACTTTTACCTGCTGGCAGGCGGGCCGGTGTTCGTGTGCCTGCTGGCGCGTCCGTTGCTGACGCGCTGGCGGCGCCAGGCGGGTTGAGCCGCTGCCACAGTTCGGCGGCGCCGGGGAAATCGGTGCCGTCGGTGTCGGCCAGCGCTTGCGGGTCATAGCGCGCCAGGCAGCCTTCACCCACGGTGGGCGGGGCCGTGGCGGTGGGTTGGTTGCGCCGTTTGGCCATTGGTATGTTCCTCAAGCGTAGCGATAGGGCTGCCGGGCAGCCCCAAAGGCTTGCAGGCAACCCAACGGTATCAGTCGAAGACCACCGTCTTGTTGCCATGCACAAGCACGCGGTCTTCGAGGTGATAACGCAGGCCACGTGCCAGCACCATCTTTTCCACATCACGGCCAAAGCGAACCATGTCTTCGATGCTGTCGGCGTGGCTCACGCGCACCACGTCCTGCTCGATGATCGGGCCGGCATCCAGTTCTTCGGTGACGTAGTGGCACGTTGCACCGATCAGCTTCACCCCACGCAGCGCGGCCTGGTGGTAAGGCTTGGCACCCACGAACGATGGCAGGAAGCTGTGGTGAATGTTGATGACCTTCTCCGCGTAGTCCCGGCACAGTTGCGGCGGCAGGATTTGCATGTAGCGGGCCAGCACCACGACATCGGCCGCGTGTTCTTCGACCAGGCGCGACACTTCGGCAAAGGCCGGGGCCTTGTCCTTGGGGTCGACCGGTACATGGAAGAACGGTATGCCGTGCCACTCGACCATGCTGCGCAGGTCGTCGTGGTTGGAAATGACACACGGGATCTCGCAGTCCAGTTCATCGGTATGCCAGCGGTGCAACAGGTCAGCCAGGCAATGCGACTCGCGGCTGGCCATCAGCACCACGCGCTTTTTCTGCGCCGAGTCGGTTATCCGCCAGGTCATGGAGAACTCTTCGGCAATCGGCGCAAACGCCTCACGGAAGGCTTCGATACCGAAGGGCAATGATTCGGCGCGGATTTCATGACGCATGAAGAACCAGCCGCTCTGCTCATCGGAGTGATGGCTGGCTTCGTTGATCCAGCCATTGTACAAGGCCAGGAAATTACTGACTTTCGCCACGATCCCTACACGGTCGGGGCAGGCGATCACCAGACGATAGGTGCGCATGAATGAGACTCCAGAACTTCGCAAAGGCGCTTATTCTAGCGGCACGCAAGGAAAAGCGCAGTATTGATTGCAGCGGCCGCGGCCACTGTAGCAACCACGCTGGCAATGTGGACACTATCTGACACAGCCGGCGAAATGGCACACGCTAATGTAAATTTTTGTTCACCGGAGAAATATTGTCACAGCTTAATCAACAGTTAATTGCCCAACATTATGTTTACTTGCGAGTATCGGCTGTCTATTATTGCCCCACACATTTCCGAACACGCATTAAGGAACACTCCATGTCCCTGATCAACGAGTACCGCGCCACCGAAGAAGCCATCAAAGAACTTCAGGCTCGCCTGGCCAACCTGTCGCAGGACGACAAGCTGAAGAAAGAGCTGGAGTTCGAAGGCAAACTGCGCAACCTGATGGGCGAGTACTCCAAGTCCCTGCGCGACGTGATTGCCCTGCTCGACCCAGAGTCGAAACTGAGCAAAGCACCGCGTGGCACCGTCAAGGCTGTTGCTACCAAGCGTGCCCGCAAGGTCAAGCAATACAAGAACCCGCACAACGGTGAAGTGATCGAAACCAAAGGCGGCAACCACAAGACCCTGAAAGAGTGGAAAGCCAAGTGGGGCGGTGACGTGGTCGAGAGCTGGGCTACCCTGCTGGACTGATTGTTCAGCCCGGGCCTTTGCTTATCGCAATCAAAAACGCCGGCACATTGCCGGCGTTTTTGTTTGTCTGCCTTCAGTCAATTGCAAACTGTTGTTGCAAGTTCCGGGCATGTACTTGCCATGCCTCCAGCACGCGCCGCCCGGCCTCGTCGGCGCGCTCCCAGGCTTGCAGGCGCGCCTGCTCGAAATCACCTAATGTGTTCGGCGCCCCCCACTGCGGCTGGCTAAGGCGCTGCTGGCAGAACGCATACCACCGCTGGCGCTCCTCGGGGGTCAAGGTGTCCGGAAAGTTGCGCGCCCGGTAACGGAACAACAGCTCAGGCAAGCGCGGGTCATCGAACAGCCACTGCCCCCGGCCCAATTGCGCCGGTTCCAGCGCACGAACTTGCTCGCATAGACGCCGGTCACGGTCACCAATAAAACCGTTATACAACTGCTGCTCCGGGTCCTCACTCGGCGCGAAATCGTCCTTGCCGTAAATGTGCTCCAGCTTGTCCTGCCATTGCGCCTGTTGATCGGCCAACTGTTCACCGCGCGATTGTAACAACGTCAAGTCGATGCCCAGCCGCTGTTGATCGGCAGGGCGTAATACCGACAGTGGCGCAAGTACCGGGCAGCGATTGATCTGTACCAGTTTAAGCGGCACCGGTAGTTCGCCCTCGGCCAAATCCTCGTGCCGGGTGTACAAGCGCTGACGCAATACTTCAGCACTTTCCCTGAGTAATGGCAGGGTTTCCTGATGCAGGTCGCAGACAATCAGTGCATTGCGATTGTGCGGGTGCCAGGCCAATGGCAAGACCACCCCCAGGTAATTACGCGCTGCTGAAAAACGCCCGGATACATGCACCAGCGGTTGTAGCAAGCGGATCTGTTCCATGACTTTATGCTTGCTGCGCAACTGGAACAGCCAGTCATACAACTTGGGCTGTTTTTGCCGGATCAGTCGCGCCAGGGCAATGGTTGCCCGCACGTCGGAAAGCGCTTCATGCGCATGCCCGTGATCAATGCCGTTGGCCTTGCTCAACAGCTCCAGACGCAGGCTGGTGCGCCCGTCCTGCTGCGGCCACTCGATGCCCTCCGGGCGCAGGGCGTAGGCCGTGCGCACGATGTCGATCAGGTCCCAGCGGCTGTTGCCGCCCTGCCATTCACGGGCATAGGGGTCGAAAAAATTCCGGTACAGGCTGTAGCGGGTCACTTCGTCATCGAAACGCAGGGTGTTGTAGCCCGCCCCACAGGTGCCTGGCTGGGCCAGCTGCGCATGCACGCGGGTCATGAATTCGGCTTCGCACAGGCCCTGCTCGGCCAGTAACTGCGGGGTGATGCCAGTCACCAGGCACGCAGCCGGGTGCGGCAGAATATCGTCGGCGGGGCGGCAGTAAAGGCTGATCGGCTCGTCGATCTCGTTGAGGTCGAAGTCGGTGCGCAGGCCGGCGACCTGCAGCGGCCGGTCACAGCGCGGGTTGATGCCGGTGGTTTCGTAGTCGTGCCAGAAAATGCTGGAGGTCACGGGGTCGTCCTGTCTTGCGAGGTCGACCTGATTCTAACGCGATTCCAGGGCGCCAAGGCTCAGGCAGAGGCGTTGGCCGGGCGGAAGCTGAAATAGTCGCGCAGCGAGCGCACGAAATCGTCGTACTCGCGCGGGGCCTGCAGCAGCATGAAGCCCGAATCGTAATGCCCAGGGGTCTGGTCCTCACTGCACCACAGGCAACTGGCGGTCAGGTTGACGAACTGGAACCCGCCGCCGGCCAGGGGCATGCGAAGTTGCAGTTCATAATCGGGCCCTACCAGCACGGGCAGTTGGCTGATGACCATCAGGCCGTCTTCCGAGGCGTTGCCGAGCAGGCCGATTTCCTGGTCGGTAAAGCGGTTGAACACCTTGAGGGCACAAGGGAGCTGATGGCGTTCGATGCGGCGTTTGTTGAACATGATGGCGAGTGTATTCCGTACCTGATGCCAGGAATACAAGGTACTGGCGGTTGTTGTAACAGCTGGGTTACAGATTAGCGCAGCACGCGCCGCGAATCCCGTGAAATAAACCACACCTTTGTATTAGCGCCAAGGTGCAGTAGTCGCCGGCCGGGCCACGGCCGCTTCGGTACCGCGCAAATGGCCGAGCTTCTCCAGCGTCTGCAGGCGGGCCTGGGCGCGATAGGCGTACTCGTTGCGCGGGTATTGCTGGATCAGGTACTGGTAGGTCTGGGCTGCGTCCACGTACAACGCCTGGCGCTCCAGGCACTGGCCGCGCAGCAGCGACACTTCGGGGTGGATGAAGGGGCGCGCGCGGCTGGTACGGTCTACTTGTGACAGCTCCAGCATCACCCGCGCGCAATCACCCCGGTCATAGGCGCGATAGGCATTGTTCAGGTGGTGGTCCATGGACCAGCGGGTACAGCCGACAGCACTGGCGGCGAGGGCGAAAACGATCAGGGCTCGCATGGCAATCTCCTTTGATAGCAAACCTATCGGCCGCTGTCGGGTTTTCTTCAGCGGCGCGCGACAAGTGCCAGGCCGCCACGAGCGGCATGAATGCCGCGCGCGCTTTTCCTTGTAGCTTACTGCTTGTAGCTTGCAGCTGCCCTACCCCGGAAGTCACAGGTAGTGCAACGGAACAATGACTACAGCGAGATTCAGGAGTAGCCTTTCGCTGCGCTTCACTATAGGAGTCTGTGCATGAGCATCCGCCGTACCAAAATCGTCGCCACCCTTGGCCCCGCCAGCAACTCGCCGGAAGTGATCGAACAGCTGATCCTCGCCGGTCTCGACGTGGCACGCCTGAACTTCTCCCACGGCACGCCGGACGAGCACAAGGCCCGCGCGCGCCTGATCCGCGACATCGCTGCCAAGAACGGCCGCCATGTTGCACTGCTGGGCGACCTGCAGGGTCCGAAGATCCGCATCGCGAAGTTCGCCAACAAGCGCATCGAACTGAAGATCGGTGACAAGTTCACCTTCTCCACCGCCCACCCGCTGACCGAAGGCAACCAGGATATCGTCGGCATCGACTACCCGGACCTGGTCAAGGACTGCGGTGTCGGTGACGAACTGCTGCTCGACGATGGCCGCGTGGTCATGCGCGTCGAAACCGCCACCGCCGATGCCCTGCACTGCGTGGTGATCATCGGTGGCCCGCTGTCGGACCACAAGGGCATCAACCGTAAAGGTGGCGGCCTGACCGCACCGGCCCTGACCGAAAAGGACAAGGCCGACATCAAGCTGGCTGCGGAAATGGACCTGGACTACCTGGCCGTGTCGTTCCCGCGGGACGCCAGCGACATGGAATACGCGCGCAAGCTGCGTGACGAGTCCGGTGGCAGCGCCTGGCTGGTGGCCAAGATCGAGCGCGCCGAAGCCGTTGCCGACGACGAGACCCTGGACAAGCTGATTCTCGCTTCCGACGCCGTCATGGTCGCCCGCGGTGACTTGGGCGTGGAAATCGGCGACGCCGAGCTGATCGCTATTCAGAAGAAGATCATCCAGCACGCTCGCCGCAACAACAAGGCAGTGATCGTGGCGACCCAGATGATGGAGTCGATGATCCAGAACCCGATGCCGACCCGTGCCGAAGTGTCCGACGTGGCCAACGCCGTGCTCGACAACACCGACGCGGTCATGCTGTCGGCGGAAAGTGCTGCCGGTTCGTACCCGATCGAAGCCGTACAGGCCATGGCCCGCATCTGCTCCGGTGCCGAGAAGCACCCGACCAGCCAGCGCTCCAGCCACCGCCTGCACACCACCTTCGAGCGCTGCGACGAAAGCATCGCCCTGGCGGCGATGTACACGGCCAACCACTTCCCGGGCGTGAAGGCGATCATCGCCTTGACTGAAAGCGGCTACACCCCGCTGATCATGTCGCGCCTGCGCTCGCACGTGCCGATCTTCGCGCTCTCGCCGCACCGCGCGACCCAGGCACGGGCCAACATGTTCCGTGGCGTCTACCCGATTGCCTTCGACCCCGCTTCGCTGCCGGCCGACAAAGTCAGCCAGGCAGCTGTCGACGAACTGCTCAAGCGCGGCTTGGTAGAACAAGGCGACTGGGTGATCCTGACCAAAGGTGACAGCTACCACACCATCGGTGGCACCAATGGTATGAAGATCCTGCATGTGGGTGATCCGCTGGTCGGCTGAGCCTGCCTCAGAGGGGGCCGCTCTGCGGCCCTTCGCGGGCGTGCCCGCTCCTACAGGTACAGCGCCAGCCTCAGGCCTGTCGTTACCTCTGTGGGAGCGGGCTCGCCCGCGAATAGGCCGGCACAATCAACACAACTGCCTCAGGCATGTTCAACGAAGACATCAGTGAACACCTGCCCACGCGGCACCCCGGCAATGAACAGCCGCCGCGCAAACCGTTCCACACTCCCCGCTGCCCCACACACCAGCGCCACCGTCTGCCGCGAAGGCGGCCGCAACCGCGCCAGCGCTTCATCCATCTGTTCTTCCAGCACTAGGTCGACCTGCACACCCTCCAGCTGCATCAGGGGTTCAGCCAGACAGTGCCCGGCGCTGTTGCGCGCCACGTGCAGCACCCGAATCCAGGTCGCCCTGCCTGAAAGGGGGCCGCTCTGCGGCCCTTCGCGGGCATGCCCGCTCCCACAGGTACAGCGCTAGCCTCAGGCCTGTCGTTACCTCTGTGGGAGCGGGCGAGCCCGCGAATAGGCCGGCACAGTCAACCGCGAAGGCGGGCGCAACACTAGGGGTTCAGCCAGACAGTGCCCGGCGCTGTTGCGCGCCACGTGCAGCACCCGGATATAGGTCGCCCTGCCTGAAAGGGGGCCGCTCTGCGGCCCTTCGCGGGCATGCCCGCTCCTACAGGTACAGCGCCAGCCTCAGGCCTGTCGTTACCTCTGTGGGAGCGGGCGAGCCCGCGAATAGGCCGGCACAATCAACCCGGCTGCCTCAGGCATGTTCAACGAAAACGTCAGTAAATACTTGCCCCCGCGGCACGCCGGCAATGAACAGCCGCCGCGCAAACCGGTCCACACTCCCCGCTGCCCCACACACCAGCGCCACCGTCTGCCGCGAAGGCGGGCGCAACCGCGCCAGCGCTTCATCCATCTGCTCTTCCAGGACCAGCTCGACCTGCACGCCTTGCAGCTGCATCAGGGGTTCAGCCAGATAGTGCCCGGCGCTGTTGCGCGCCACATGCAGCACCCGAATCTCGCCGCGATGCCCCTGCCGCACAGCCTCACGCAAGATACCCCACAACGGCGCAAGCCCGGTTCCGGCTGCCAGCAGCCAGAGCGGCCGATCCTGCCAATCCGGGTCGTAGTGCAACGCACCACCCCTGAATTCCCCCAGGCGCAGCACATCTGCTACCTGCAAACCACGAGCCTTGTCGCAAAAGGCGCCGGGGCGCCGGCAATCGATGTGCAACTCCAGGAAGTCATCTTCCCCCGGCAGGCTGGCCAGTGAATAAGGCCGCGCTACCGAACCATTCCACAGCACCACATGCTGCCCCGCCTGGTAACGCACCGCCCGCTCGGGCCGTAGCCGTACACGCAACACGTCACCGTACCAGTCCAGCGCACAGACGTGCGCCGGCACACCATCGCGCTGCGGGTCGAACAACGCAACCTGCAAGTCCTCGATCACCCTGCACTGGCAAGCCAGGCGCCAGCCCAGGGCGTGCTGGTCCAGGGCCAGGGCCTCAGGCATGGCGTCCAGCGGCTGCCCGGCCTGGCAGTGCACCAGGCAGGCGTGGCAGCTTCCGGCGCGGCAGCTGTAGGGCACGTTGAGCCCGGCCTCGTTCAGGGCATCGAGCAGGTTGCTGCCGGTCGGCACCGCCCAGCGGTGCTCGCCTACGCAAAGTTCGGGCATCTTCAGGTATCTCTTCCCGCTTCAGGTTGTGGGGGGCGCTCTGCGCGCCCGTCGATAGTAAGGCCAACCACAGGCGTCAGCAGCAAAAAGGATGCCCAGCCCCAACCGACCAAGGTCCAGACCACTCGCAGGTGTGTCACGCGGTGAGGCACGCTATACTGCCGCGCCCTTTTGCGTCGGCCATGCTGCCGGCGCGCCTTTGCAAGGCGTCTCGACATGCTGGTCGGCACCGTCGAGCGTCTCTATGAATGTTCCCGTCTTTAAGAGGAGCGCGCTGCATGACCGTGATCAAGCAAGACGACCTGATTCAGAGCGTCGCCGACGCCCTGCAATTCATCTCGTACTACCACCCCGTCGATTTCATCCAGGCCATGCACGAGGCCTATCTGCGCGAAGAGTCGCCTGCTGCCCGCGACTCCATCGCCCAGATCCTGATCAACTCGCGCATGTGCGCCACCGGCCACCGCCCGATCTGCCAGGACACCGGTATCGTCACCGTGTTCGTGCGTGTGGGTATGGATGTGCGCTGGGACGGTGCCACCCTGAGCGTCGACGACATGATCAACGAAGGTGTGCGTCGCGCCTACAACCTGCCTGAAAACGTCCTGCGTGCCTCGATCCTGGCCGACCCGGCCGGTGCCCGCAAGAACACCAAGGACAACACCCCAGCCGTGATCCACTATTCCATCGTGCCTGGCGACAAGGTCGAGGTCGATGTCGCCGCCAAGGGCGGCGGCTCGGAGAACAAGTCGAAGATGGCCATGCTCAACCCGTCCGACTCGATCGTCGACTGGGTGCTCAAGACCGTACCGACCATGGGTGCTGGCTGGTGCCCGCCTGGCATGCTCGGCATCGGCATTGGCGGTACCGCCGAGAAGGCCGCGGTCATGGCCAAGGAAGTGTTGATGGAGTCCATCGACATTCATGAGCTCAAAGCCCGTGGCCCGCAGAACCGCCTGGAAGAAATCCGCCTGGAGCTGTTCGAGAAGGTCAACCAACTGGGCATCGGTGCCCAGGGCCTGGGTGGCCTGACCACCGTGCTCGACGTGAAGATCATGGACTACCCGACCCACGCCGCTTCGCTGCCGGTGTGCATGATCCCCAACTGCGCCGCCACCCGCCACGCGCACTTCGTGCTCGATGGCTCCGGCCCGGCCGAGCTGGAAGCGCCATCGCTGGACGCCTACCCGGAAATCGTCTGGGAAGCCGGCCCAAGCGCACGTCGCGTCAACCTCGACGATATCACCCCGGAAGAAGTCGCCAGCTGGAAGCCGGGCGAAACCATCCTGCTCAACGGCAAGATGCTGACCGGCCGCGACGCCGCGCACAAGCGCATGGTGGAAATGCTCAACCGTGGCGAAGCGCTGCCAGTGGACCTCAAAGGCCGCTTCATCTACTACGTTGGCCCGGTCGACCCGGTCGGTGACGAAGTGGTTGGCCCTGCCGGCCCGACCACCGCGACCCGCATGGACAAGTTCACCCGCCAGATCCTCGAGCAGACGGGCCTGCTGGGCATGATCGGCAAGTCCGAACGTGGCCCCACCGCGATCGAAGCGATCAAGGACAACAAGGCCGTATACCTGATGGCCGTGGGCGGCGCTGCCTACCTGGTAGCCCAGGCTATCCGCAAGTCCAAGGTACTGGCCTTCGCCGAACTGGGCATGGAAGCGATCTACGAGTTCGAGGTCAAGGACATGCCAGTTACTGTTGCCGTAGACAGCAACGGTGAGTCGGTGCACATCACTGGCCCGGCCCTGTGGCAGAGCAAGATTGCCCAGAGCCTGGCAGTCGAAGTCAAGTAAACCTGATGTAACAGCGGCGCCTGCTTCGCGGGTGAACCCGCTCCTACAGGGACCTCATGTCCCCGGTGGGAGCGGGTTCACCCGCGAAGCAGGCGCCTCTGCTTTCAACGCACTCTGTCAAACTGCTCTGGCCAGTCCCTGCGGGTAAACACCTGCCCTTCCCGCCGCACTCGCCGTACTTCCTCAAGGTCCACGTCACACACCAGCCACTGGCTTCTGCCCGGGTCAAGCGCTGCGCTCAAGGCAACCACACCGTCCCCCGGCATGCCATGGTCCGGCGGTACGAACAACCCTGCCCGGCCAATATTCTCATCCAGCGCCGGCGACCAGGCCGCCAGCCCTACCGTCGGGCTCTGCAACACCGCTATCTGGTTCTCCAGCGCCCGTGCCTGGGCACCGATGCGCACCCGGTGATAGCCCGCCTCGGTGTCGGTGCAGCTCGGTGCCAGGATCAGGTCGGCACCCAACTCGGCCAACTGCCGGGCCAGCATCGGGAACTCATTGTCGTAGCAGATCAGAATGCCTACACGCCCCAGTGCAGTATCGAACACCCGCAGCCCCTGGCCTGCGCTGATGCCCCACTGCTCTCGCTCGAAGCGGGTCATCATCAGTTTGTCCTGGTAGCCCAGCGGCCCCTCGGGACCGAACAGCCAGGCGCGGTTGCGGTAGACACCGTCATTGTCCAGCACCGGCACGCTCCCCGGCTGCAGGTAGATGCCCCAGCGCCTGGCCATGCGTTCACACAAGGCTGCCCAGGCGCCGATCAGCGGTTGGATCCCGGCAATCGAACCCAGCAGGTCGCCCCGCTGTTCACCCTTCAACTGGCCGCTGAGTACCAGCCCGGCGTACTCGGGCAGCAACAGCAAACGGGCGCCCGCCGCCACCGCTTCGGCGCACAGGCCCTGCAGGTGGTCGGCATAGGCGTCCCAGGTTTCATGCAGTTCGATGGCGTACTGGCAGGCCGCCAGGCGGATCATACCGGCAGCTCCTTCAGCCAGAACGACATCAGCTTGTCGGAGCTTTCCTGCTCGTCCAGGTCACGCCAGGCATAGCGGGTGCGCAGCGACGGGTCGTGCAGGAAACCGCGGTTACGCCAGAAACCATGCAACGGCTTGTAGTCTGCAGGCCGGCGCGGGTGCACACCGGGCCGCTCGACCGCACAGAACGCGCAGTAGTCGAACTCGACCAGTTTGTGGGCATAAGACTCGCGTTCGATGAAGAAACGCACGCCCAAACCTTGGCCGCGGTACTCCGGCAATACCAGCGACTCACCAAAGTAATAAACGCTGGCCGGGTCCCGCCCCTGGGCCAGGAACGGCTGCTGGAACTCCGGGGCCACGTCCACCAGCGGCAGGCCGGTAGATGCACCCACCACCTGGCCTTGGTCCAGCGCCAGCACCACCAGGCTGCGCCCGGAAAGGGCATAGTTGGCCAGGTAGTCGGCTTCGTACTCCGGGGTGCCGTCGTACAGGTACGGGAACTCGCGGAATACGGTGAGGCGCAAGCGAGCGAGGTCATCGATGTAGGGCGCGATAGCGGCGCCGTGCAACAGGCGTATTTCCATGCTTGGCGGTCGTTTTGTCGATGTGGATGACGCGCTCGGCTAAGCCGGGCTTGAGGGGGAACCGTATCATCCGGGGCAACGACCCGCCTTTTCCCTACACGACAGGTATTGTTCCATGACCGCTACCGAACTGGTAAATGCGTACTACGCCGCCTTCAACGCCGGCGACATGCCGGGCTTTCTGGCACTGCTCAGCGAAGACGTGATCCACGACATCAACCAGGGCGAGCGGCAGATGGGCAAGGCCAGGTTTGCAGCGTTCATGGACAAGATGAACCGCTGCTACCGCGAGCGCCTGGCCGACATCGTGGTCATGCAGAACGCCGACGGCAGCCGTGCGGCGGCGGAGTTCACCGTGCATGGCCAGTACCTGGCCAATGACGATGGGTTGCCGCCGGCGAACGGGCAGACCTACGTGCTGCCGGCCGGGGCCTTCTTCTACATCCATTGCGGCAAGATTGCCCGCGTGACCAACTACTACAACCTCAATGACTGGGTTGAACAGGTAGGTTGAGCCTGTACGGGCCTGTTCGCGGGTTCACCTGCGAACACGCCTGTCAGGCGATGCGGGTGCCCAGCACCTTGAGGAAGGCCGCCAGCCACGCCGGGTGCGCCGGCCAGGCCGGGGCGGTTACCAGGTTGCCATCCACATGGGCCTGGTCCACGGCGATGTCGATGAACGTCCCACCCGCCAGCCGCACCTCCGGCGCACACGCCGGGTAGGCGCTGCATTCGCGCCCTTTCAGCACCCCGGCCGCTGCCAGCAACTGCGCACCATGGCACACTGCTGCAATCGGCTTGCCGGCCTGGTCGAACGCCCGCACCAACTCCAGCACCTTCTCATCCAGGCGCAGGTACTCCGGCGCCCGGCCACCCGGGATCAGCAGCGCGTCGTAGCGCTCGGGCCGCACCCGCACGAAATCGAAGTTCAGGGCAAAGTTGTGCCCGGGTTTTTCGCTGTAGGTCTGCTCACCCTCGAAATCATGAATCGCGGTACGCACGGTCTGCCCCGCCAGCTTTTCCGGGCAGACCGCGTGCACCGTGTGGCCGACCATGCTCAGTGCCTGGAACGGCACCATTGCTTCGTAATCCTCGACGTAATCGCCGACCAGCATCAGAATTTTTTTCGCCGTCATCGCACACACTCCTTCGCTCGCCCGTGAACAGTCATTGCACGATAGCCGCTATCAGTCGCGGCGGTCGAGCAGGTTCACCACCAGCCGGTCGAGCCAGCCCCAGATGCGCTGCTTGACCCGCCGCCACAGCGGCCGGGCGTGCCAATGGGCCAGGTCGACTTCCTCGCTCAGGGCAAAATCGCGCTCGAAGCTGGCGACCACGGCCGCCGTCAGCGGTGGGTCCAGTGCCTCGATGTTGGCTTCCAGGTTGAAGCGCAGGTTCCAATGGTCGAAGTTGCAGGAGCCAACGCTGACCCAGTCGTCCACCACGGCCATCTTCAGGTGCAGGAAGCACGGCTGGTACTCGAAAATGCGTACACCAGCGCGCAGCAGGCGCGGGTAGTAGCGGTGCCCGGCATACCGGACCGAGGGGTGGTCGGTGCGCGGCCCGGTCAGCAGCAGCCGCACGTCCAGGCCCTTGCTGGCGGCCCGGCGCAAGGAACGGCGTACACTCCAGGTTGGCAAGAAGTAGGGCGTGGCCAGCCATACCCGTTGCTTGCCGCTGTTTAGGGCGCGCACCAGCGCGTGCAGGATATCCTGGTGCTGACGGGCGTCGGCGTAGGCCACCCGGCCCATGCCCTGCCCCTGCGCCGGCACCTTGGGCAGGCGCGGCAAGCCAAAGCCCTCGGCGGGGCGCCATGCGGTGCGGCGGTTGTTGGCATGCCACTGGCGGTCGAACAGCAATTGCCAGTCGGCCACCACCGGGCCTTGCATCTGCACCATCACCTCGTGCCAGTCACTGCGCGCCTGGCCGGGTGTCCAGAACTCATCGGTTACGCCCGTGCCGCCGACCACGGCCCAGCGCTCGTCCACCAACAGCAGTTTGCGGTGGTCGCGGTACAAGTTGCGCAGGCCACGCTTCCAGCGCAGGCGGTTGTACCAGCGCAGGTCCACGCCCGCCGCCAGCAAGCGCTGGCGTAGCTTGCTGTTGAAGGCCAGCGAACCGTAGTCGTCGAACAGGCAGCGCACTCGCACTCCCCGCCGGGCCGTGTGCTCCAGCGCTTCGACCACCGCCTCGGCACAGGCCCCTGCCTCGACCAGGTAGAGCTCCAGGTCTACCTGCGACTCGGCGCGCTCGATCGCCCCAAGCATGCGCGGAAAGAACTCGGGGCCGTCGATCAGCAGCTCGAACTGGTTACCCTCCCGCCAGGGAAATACCGGCCCCGGCATGTCAGCGCGCGGTGAAAATCAGCACCGCATTGACCGGCACCGACGGGTTGATGGATTTGAGCTTGGCAAACTTGCGCAGGTTTTCCAGCCCCGGCAGCAGGCCAAAGTCCTCGGCACGCAGCAGCAGTGGCTCGAGGGTGACCACCTGGAACCGTCGCGCATCCAGGCGGGTTGCCAGCAACAAGGCGTTGTAGCGGTGCGACTGCCCGTGCAAGGTGACCGTCAGCGGCAGGCGCAGCTCGATCTGGGCACCATCGGCCAGGTCATTGATCGGGCGCAGGTCGATTTGCGCCTTCACCGTGGCCTCGGCAAAGCGGCCGACCTCGAACAGCTGGTCACGCATCTGCTCATCACGCAGGGGGATGCCACTGCTGACCGAATCCATCTCGATGCGCAAGCCCGCCACGCCCTTGTTGTCGACCGAACCATGCAGCACCAGGAAGCGATGCACTTCGGCGGTATCGCCGTTCTTGCCGGTAATGAACGACAAGCGCGAAGACTCGCCATCGAGGTGCCAGTTGGCATGGGCGGGCAGGCAAACAGCCAGCAACAGGGCGAAGAGCGCGGAGGGCAACTTGAACATGACAAATCTCAGAAAACCAAGCCGCCAACCTTACCCGCCCGCTTTAGCGGCAGCAAGCGGCGTGCCCTGCTGGGGCTTGCGCACTCATGCAGAGCCCACAGCAGCCCAGGCCTTGTGCAGCCGTTTCTCCCGCGCCGCCGCAGCCAGCGCCATCACCCCCTGATCCCGCTGCCACAGCTCGGCCCAATGCGCCGGCCCCGCCGCCAACGCCGCGTCTACCTGCGGCCGCAGAGCCTGGAATGGCACGTACAAGCCCCTGGGTGTTGTCACGCAAGCATCACCAAAGCTTCACCGGGGTGACACCGCGTCTGCCTAGGCTGACTTTGCACAACAAAGCCGACCGGCCGCAACCCTTCATGGCTGGCTTATGGAGACTCGCAATGACTCGGATCGCTCACGCTGGCGACAACAGCACTGAACGCCGTCTGCAAGCCGAACGCCTGGTTGGCGCCAAGGCGCTGCAAGAAGCCCAAGCCTTGCGTTACCAAGTGTTCAGCGCAGAATTCAAGGCCAAACTCAAAGGTGCCGAGCACGGCCTGGACATGGACGACTACGACGTGCACTGCCGCCACATTGGTGTACGCGACCTGAGTACCGGCAAGCTGGTGGCCACTACCCGGCTGCTTGACCACCAGGCCGCCAGCAGCCTGGGGCGGTTCTACAGCGAAGAAGAATTCCGCCTGCACGGCCTGTTGCAGCTGCAAGGGCCGATCCTTGAACTGGGGCGTACCTGCGTAGCCCCCGCCTACCGCAATGGCGGCACCATTGCCGTGCTCTGGGGCGAGCTGGCCGAGGTCCTCAATGAAGGCCGCTACCGTTACCTGATGGGCTGCGCCAGCATCCCCATGCAGGACGGTGGCGTACAGGCCCAGGCCGTGATGCAGCGCCTGCGCGAGCGCTACCTGTGCACCGAACACCTGCGCGCCGAACCGAAGAAGCCGCTGCCGAACCTGGCGCTGCCCAACAACGTCATCGCTGAACTGCCACCGCTGCTCAAAGCCTACATGCGCCTGGGTGCAAAGATCTGCGGCGAGCCGTGCTGGGACGAAGACTTCCAGGTCGCCGACGTGTTCATCCTGCTCAAGCGCGACGACCTGTGCCCGCGCTACGCCCGCCACTTCAAGGCGGCAGTCTGATGCCCAGGCTGCGGGTGCTGGCCCGCGTCTGCAGGCTGCTGCTGGTCGTGCTGCTCGGCGTGCTGATGGCCAGCGTGATCGCCGTGGGGCAGCGGCTGGGCCTGAAGGCCTCGCTCGAACGGCGCCAGCGCTGGACCTGCCTGTTCATGAAACGCCTGGTCGCAGCCCTGCCCTTCGACGTGCAGGTGCGCGGGGCGCTGCCGCAGCGGCCGATGTTGTGGGTCAGCAACCATGTGTCGTGGACCGACATCCCCCTGCTGGCCATGCTGATGCCCCTGTCATTCCTGTCCAAGGCCGAAGTGCGCCAGTGGCCGCTGGCCGGCTGGCTGGCGGACCAGGCCGGCACGCTGTTCATTCGTCGTGGGGGCGGCGACAGCGAACGGCTGCGCGAGCAGATTGCCAGGCAACTGGGCCTGGCCCGACCGCTGCTGATCTTTCCTGAAGGCACCACCACCAGCGGTCACGCCTTGCGCACTTTCCATGGCCGCCTGCTGGCACCGGCCATCGACCGTGGCGTAGCGGTGCAGCCAGTGGCCATCCAATACCTGCGCGACGGCCAGATCGACCCGGTTGCGCCTTTTGTTGGTGACGACGACCTGGTGGCGCACCTGCTGCGCCTGTTCGCCCAGCCACGTGCGCAGGTATGCATTCACCTGTTGCCGCCCATCGGGACTGTGGGCAAGGAACGTGCGCTGCTGGCAATGCAGGCACAGCAGGCGATTCACCTGGCGTTGTATGGGTTCGAAAACGTCGAGGCGGCGCCACGGCGGCAGGCGCGGGCTGCCTGATCTCTATCTCATGTTGCGGCCCTATCGCCGGCAAGCCGGCTTTACAGGTACTGCGTTGGCCTGCAAACCTGCAGTGAACTTGTGGGAGATTCTATGGTTTCTGGCAATGGCATCAGGGTTGCCAGATGCTCGCCGTAGCATCTAACAGGCGCTGCATAACTTGAGGCAAACACCGACAGCCCTGACGCGATCCCTGTGGGAGCTGGCTTGCCGGCGATAGGGCCACCACAGGCAACCAACATCAGTTGCCTGACACACGCCCCGCCGCTGCAAACGCCTGCAATTGCGGGTAGAACGCGCGAAAGTCCGCCAGCAGCGGCTCGTACAGCCGCTCCAGCTCCACCATCACCCCCGCCATCGCGTCTGGCCGCGACAGCCGCCGGCCGATACCGTTGAACACCTGCTCCAGCGTGGCGAAGTCGCCATAAGCCCCCAACCAGTCATCGGCAGCCATGAACGGCGCAATGCGCGCCAGCCGCCCCGGCAGCTCAGGCTCCGCCAGCAATACCCGATAAAACTTGCCAGTGAACTGCGCCAAAGGCTGCTCGGCATAGTCGTGCCAATGCCGCGCCAGGCAGTGGTCGAAGAACACGTCCAGCACGATGCCGGCGAAGCGCCGCCGCTCACGTGGGAACCGCGCCAGCGCCGCCAGTACCAAGGGGTGCCGGTCGGTATAGCTGTCGATATGCCGGTGCAACCGGATAGCCGCCTCCAAGGCAGGCGGGAAGCGCCCGTCCAGCGAGCCTTTGACGAAATCGCCGTACAGGCTGCCCAGCAGTTGTTGCGGGGCCGGCCCGCCCAGGTGCAAATGTGCAAGGTAGTTCATGAGCGCAGTCTAACACCGCGGCGCCCAATATCGTTATAACGCGATATAGCGATTTGAACTCAGCTAAGCACCACTGGATATTTGGATATCGGCATTCAGCGATTTATATTTCGCCCTATCGCGATATACCGCTACAACGAGCCTAACGCCATGCCACTCGATCTCGACGAAATCATAAAAGCGCTGGCCCACCCGGTCAGGCGAGAAATTCTCAGCTGGCTGAAAGACCCGGCAAACCAGTTCCCGGACCAGTACCACAGCACCGAAAACGGTGTGTGTGCCGGGCAGATCGACCAACGCTGCGGCCTTTCGCAGTCGACCGTCTCCGCCCACCTGGCCACCTTGCAGCGTGCCGGGCTGATCAGCAGCCAGAAGATCGGCCAATGGCATTTCTTCAAACGCAACGAAGCCACCATCCAGGCGTTCCTGGAACAACTGCGCCAAGCGCTTTGACCAGCAGGTAACCGACATGACCACGCTTTTCGATCCGATCACCCTGGGCGACCTGCAGTTGCCCAACCGCATCATCATGGCCCCACTCACCCGCTGCCGTGCAGACGAGGGCCGCGTGCCCAATGCCTTGATGGCCGAGTACTACGTCCAACGCGCCAGCGCCGGGCTGATTCTCAGCGAGGCAACCTCGGTCACCGCCATGGGCGTCGGCTACCCTGATACGCCCGGTATCTGGAACGATGAGCAAGTCCGCGGCTGGACCAATGTCACCAAGGCCGTGCATGGCGCTGGCGGGCGCATATTCCTGCAGCTGTGGCACGTGGGGCGTATCTCGCACCCCAGCTACCTGAACGGCGAACTGCCGGTGGCCCCCAGCGCGATCCAGGCCAAGGGGCATGTCAGCCTGGTACGCCCGCTGAGTGACTACCCCACCCCGCGCGCACTGGAAACCGAAGAAATCAGCGACATCGTCGAGGCCTACCGCAGCGGTGCAGAAAACGCCAAGGCCGCCGGCTTCGATGGTGTGGAAATTCACGGCGCCAATGGCTACCTGCTCGACCAGTTCCTGCAAAGCAGTACCAACCAGCGCACCGACCGCTACGGCGGCTCGCTGGAAAACCGCGCACGCCTGCTGCTGGAAGTGACCGATGCCGCCATCGAGGTGTGGGGGGCCAACCGGGTCGGCGTGCACCTGGCACCACGTGCCGACGCCCACGACATGGGTGACGCCGACCGTGCCGAGACGTTCACGTACGTTGCCCGCGAACTGGGCAAGCGCGGCATCGCCTTCATCTGCTCGCGGGAGCGTGAAGCCGACGATAGCATCGGGCCGTTGATCAAGGCGGCGTTTGGTGGGCCATACATCGTCAACGAGCGTTTCGACAAGGCAAGTGCCAATGCAGCGCTGGCCGATGGCAAGGCCGATGCAGTGGCGTTCGGGGTGCCGTTCATTGCCAACCCGGACCTGCCGGCACGCCTGGCAGCAGATGCACCGTTGAACGAGGCGCACCCCGAAACGTTCTATAGCAAGGGGCCGGTGGGGTATATCGATTACCCGCGCCTGTAACCCAGCGAACCCGCTGCTACCGTGCACCTGTAGCAGCGGGTTCAGGCCATTTTCAGGGCCGAGCGTTGATTTGCTGCTGCAGGTTCTGGATCTGGCTCTGAAGGGTGTTGAGGTTGCGCGTGGTCTGCCCGCGGAACGCATCGAACTCCTGTACCGATGCGCCACTTGAGCCCGACGAGCCGCGGTTTTCCATTTGCGTCTTGAGCACCAGCACGTCCTGCTCCAGGCTTTCGATCGCCGCACTCGGGTTGCCCTGCTTCTTCAGCGCAGCCACCTCTTCGCTCAGGCTTTTGAGCTGCCCATCAAGCTTGCCACCGTCTACCTGGCCCGACTTCAACGCCGCCAGCTCGGCATTCACCGCCTTCAACTGCGCCTGCAGCTGGCCCTGCAATTCGGTCACGGCTTTCTGCTGCTCACGGGTATCGGCCAGCACCTGCTCCAGGCGCTTGCCCAGGTCGCCGGCCTGGCCAGCCACGCCTTGCTGCTGCTTGCTCTGCTCGGCCAGGCTGGCCTGCAACTGGCGGATCTGCAGCTTGAGCGCCTCGCTGCCGGTGTTGACCGACGATTCGCTGGCAGCGACCTTGCCACTGATTGCCTGCAAGCGCCCCGCTGCATCCTCGCTGATGCGGGCAAAGCTTTCCTGGGTGGCCACCAGTTGCTGCTCCATCAGCGAGATCTGCTGGAAGCTCCACCAGCCCAGCCCGGCCAGGGCTATGAACGAGGCCCCCAGCAGCACCCACAAAGGCCCGGTGCTGGCCGGCCTGGCCGCCTTCTGGCGGCTACGGGCCACGTGCGCCGGCAACAGTTCGTCATCATCAGGGGTGCCGGCCCGCAGGGTTGGCACATCATCGAAATCGTCGTGAGCATCGTTGCGCATGGGTGAGTTCAACCGCGGTAATAGCAAAGAAACAGGAGTATAAACCGCTCGCGCGGCGCACTGCTGACCCTAATCGGCGCGCCGCGTTCACTGCCCCGGGGGCTGATGTTTCCACCAGGCGCAGAATTCATCCAGCGCCGTCCACAGGCTGACCTTCGGCTGATAGTCCAGGTACTGCCTGGCGCGGCTGATGTCGAGGGTGAAATCACGGCTCATGACCTGCATTCCCAACCGCGACAAGGTCGGTTGCGGGCGCCCCGGCCATAGCATGCACGCGGCTTCGTTGAGCGCAGCCAGGCTGTAGGCCAGGCCGTAGGAACGGTAGCGGGTCACCTGCGGCAACTGCATCTGGCGCATTACGTAGTTGACCACGTCCCACAACGGCAGCGGCTGGCCGTTGCTGATGTTGTAGGCCTGGCCCAATGCCCGGTCATCGACGAACAGGGCGCTGAGCAGTGCCTCGTTGAGGTTGTGCACACTGGTGAAATCAACCTTGTTCAGGCCATTGCCGATGATCGCGACCCGGCCCTTGCGCTGCATCTGCATCAGCCGCGGGAAGATGCTGGCATCGCCGGCCCCGGTGACGAAGCGGGGGCGCAGTGCCAACACCTCGAGGCCGAACTCCTGCGCACCGAACACTTTCTGCTCGGCCAGGTACTTGGTTTTCCCATAATGGTCATGGAACCGGCGCGGCAGCTGGTCTTCCCGGATGTCGAGGCGCGAGCGGCCGTTGAAGTACATGGACGGCGACGACAGGTGTACCAGGCGCCGCACGTGCTCCTTGAGGCACCCTTCGACCACGTTCTCGGTGACCACCACGTTGGCTTGGTGGAAATCCTGATAACGCCCCCAGTGCCCCACAGCGCCGGCACAGTGCACCACCGCTTCGACGCCCTGGCAAAGGCGCCGGGCCAGCTCGGCATCGTTCAGGTCGCCGGGGATGAACTGGGCACCGCGCTTGACCAGGTGCTCCACCCCCTCCGCACGGCGACCGCTGACCCGCACGTCCAGGCCCTGCTCCAGGGCGAAACGCGCAAAGCGCCCGCCAATGAAGCCACTCGCGCCGGTGACCAGAATTCGCATGTAACACTCCGTCTTGCCAGATTTCAGATGCAACTGACGCCAGCCGCGGCTACAACGGCACCAGCCATTGCCCTGCCGTATGCCGCAGATGCTCGGTCAGTTGCGCGAGCAATTGCCCGCCATTGCGCCAATGATGCCAGTACAGCGGCACATCGATGGGGGTATCGCTGCAAATTTCCACCAACTGCCCACCGGCCAGTTGCTCGCGGGCCTGCAATTCGGGCACCAGCCCCCAGCCCAGGCCCGCCTCGGTCATGCGCAGGAAGCCTTCGGATGACGGGCACAAGTGGTGCAGGAAACCATCCTCCATGCCCAGCGACGCCAGGTAGCGGTGCTGCAGGAAGTCGTCCGGGCCGTACACGATGGCCGGGGTGCGGGCCAGGCGGCTGGCGACAAAGCCTTGGGGAAAATGGCGCGCCATGAACCCGGGGCTGGCCAACGCCCGATAACGCATTGCCCCCAACGGTAGGCTGCGTGCCCCGGCCACAGGCCGTTCACTGCCACACAGGCAGGCCGCCACCTCACCCGCACGCATGCGCTTCAGGCCCACTTCCTGGTCCTCTACCACCAGGTCGGTCAGCACGTTCTGCTGCGCACAGAAGTTGCCCACCGCGCCAGCCCACCAAGTGGCCAGGCTGTCGGCGTTGAGGGCGATGCGCAGGCGCTCTGGCATGCCTTCTTCGTCCAGCGCCGGCACCTGGCGCTGCAGGTCACGTTCAAGCAGGCGTACCTGCTGCACATGGTTGAGCAACTGGCGGCCGACCTCTGTCGGGCTGGGCGGGGTAGCGCGCACCAGCACGGGCTGGCCGACCCGCGCCTCGAGCAGTTTGATGCGCTGGGAAATGGCCGATTGCGACAGGCCCAGCACTTGCGCGGCACGCTCGAAACCACCCTGTTCGATCACGGCCGCCAGGGCGGCAAGCAGCTTGTAGTCGAGCATCGATTTTCCTAATGAGGGATCAGCTTTATTTGTTTTTCTTATACCGCCCCAACCCACACAATGACCAGCATCTTTTATGACCTTTTCGGAGAGCCCGGCCATGTGGCAAAGCTATCTCAACGGCATGCTGGTGGCCTTCGGCCTGATCATGGCCATCGGCGCCCAGAACGCCTTCGTACTTGCTCAAAGCCTGCGCCGCGAGCATCACCTGCCGGTGGCAGCGCTGTGCATCGTCTGCGATGCCATCCTGGTAGCGGCCGGTGTGTTTGGCCTGGCCACCGTACTGGCGCACAACCCGACCTTGCTGGCGATCGCCCGCTGGGGCGGTGCGGTGTTCCTCATCTGGTACGGGGCCAAGGCTTTGCGCAGTGCCTGTTCGAAACAGAGCCTGCAGCACCAGCAGGGCCAAGGCACACGTTCACGTCGTGCGGTACTGCTCAGTGCCTTGGCGGTGACGTTGCTGAACCCGCACGTGTACCTCGACACGGTGTTGCTGATCGGCTCGCTGGGCGCCCAGCAGACCGAGCCCGGGGCTTATGTGGCCGGTGCCGCCAGCGCTTCACTGCTGTGGTTCTCGACCCTGGCGCTCGGCGCGGCCTGGCTGGCCCCGTGGCTGGCGCGGCCGGCAACCTGGCGCATGCTCGACCTGATGGTGGCGGTCATGATGTTTGCGGTGGCGGCGCAGTTGATCTTCAACTGATCCCAAGGGCCCTGGCAGGCAGAGCCCGAGACCACCGGTCGGCATGGCTCGACCGCCCCGGAACCTCTATTCCCTATGTTTGTTGCGTGGTTATGCGCCGGACCCGGTGCTATGATCCAGCCCTTGCGTCGCAAAGAGTAAAAACTCGCCGACGCTGATCGGGCCGCCCGTGATCGGCCTTGCGCAAACCGCAAACAGACCTGAATCAGGAGATCCACCATGGCTTTTGAATTGCCGCCGCTGCCGTACGCCCACGATGCCCTGCAGCCGCACATCTCCAAGGAAACCCTGGAGTATCACCACGACAAGCACCACAACACCTATGTCGTGAACCTGAACAACCTGGTCCCAGGCACCGAATTCGAAGGCAAGTCCCTCGAAGAAATCGTCAAGGCCTCTTCGGGCGGCATCTTCAACAACGCCGCTCAAGTCTGGAACCACACCTTCTACTGGAACTGCCTGTCGCCAAACGGCGGCGGCCAGCCAACCGGCGCCCTGGCCGATGCCATCAACGCGGCCTTCGGTTCCTTCGACAAGTTCAAGGAAGAGTTCACCAAGACTTCGGTCGGCACCTTCGGTTCCGGCTGGGGCTGGCTGGTGAAGAAAGCCGACGGCTCCCTGGCCCTGGCCAGCACCATTGGCGCCGGCTGCCCGCTGACCAGCGGCGACACCCCGCTGCTGACCTGCGACGTCTGGGAACACGCCTACTACATCGACTACCGCAACCTGCGTCCGAAGTACGTCGAGGCGTTCTGGAACCTGGTCAACTGGGCCTTCGTTGCCGAGCAGTTCGAAGGCAAGACCTTCAAGGCCTGAGTCACCCAGCCTTGAACAGAAAACCCGGCCATGTGCCGGGTTTTTTTGTGCCTGCCAGGGGCCGCCGCGCCGGTACACCGAGCCGCACGGTTTTGCTTGCTCAGGCGGCAGAGCGCGCTAACATCAAATCTTTGGAAGATTGAGACAGCGCACTCAAGTTGCAGGGGCAGGCAACCGATACACTGCTCATGGTAGGCCGATAGTGTATCGTCATCGTTGATGGCAAAATGATGCCATGCGCATGGATTAAGGAAACCCCATTGAAGCTGGAATTGCGGAACAGCTTGTCGGTCAAGTTGCTCAGGGTCGTGCTGCTGTCGGCGCTGGCGGTCGGCGTACTGCTCAGCTGTGCGCAAATTGTCTACGACACCTACAAGACCCGCCAGACCGTTAACAACGATGCCCAGCGCATCCTCGACATGTTCCGCGACCCGTCGACCCAGGCGGTGTACAGCCTCGACCGTGAAATGGGCATGCAGGTGATGGAAGGCCTGTTCCAGGACGAGTCGGTACGCATGGCGTCCATCGGCCACCCGAATGAAACCATGCTGGCAGAAAAGTCCAGGCCGCTGCGGGACACCTCCATGCGCTGGCTGACCGACCTGATTCTCGGCCAGGAACGTACCTACACCACGCAACTGGTCGGCCGCGGCCCCTACAGCGAATATTACGGCGACCTCAGCATCACCCTCGACACCTCTTCGTATGGTGAAGATTTCCTGATCAACGCGGTCATCATCTTCATCTCCGGCGTATTGCGCGCCCTGGCCATGGGCCTGGTGCTGTACCTGGTCTACCACTGGCTGTTGACCAAGCCGCTGTCGAAGATCATCGAGCACCTCACGCAGATCAACCCCGACCGCCCCAGCCAGCACCAGATCCCGCTGCTAAAGGGGCACGAAAAGAACGAACTGGGCCTTTGGGTCAACACGGCCAACCAGTTGCTGGCTTCGATCGAGCGCAACACCCACTTGCGTCACGAAGCGGAAAACAGCCTGCAGCGCATGGCCCAATACGACTTCCTGACCGGCCTGCCCAACCGCCAGCAGCTGCAACAGCAACTGGACAAGATCCTGGTCGACGGTGGCCGCCTGCAACACCGGGTGGCGGTACTGTGCGTGGGCCTGGACGACTTTAAGGGTATCAACGAACAATTCAGTTACCAGGTGGGTGACCAACTGTTACTGGCCCTGGCCGACCGCCTGCGGGCGCATAGCGGCCGCCTGGGTGCCCTGGCGCGGCTGGGCGGCGACCAGTTTGCCCTGGTGCAAGCCAACATCGAGCAGCCCTACGAAGCTGCCGAACTGGCGCAAAGTATCCTGGATGACCTAGAGGTGCCGTTCGACCTCGATCACCAGCAGATCCGCCTGCGCGCCACCATCGGCATCACCCTGTTCCCAGAAGACGGCGACAGCACGGAAAAGCTCCTGCAGAAAGCCGAGCAGACCATGACCCTGGCCAAGGCCCGCTCGCGCAACCGTTACCAGTTCTACATTGCCAGCGTCGACAGTGAAATGCGCCGCCGCCGCGAGTTGGAGAAGGACCTGCGCGAAGCCCTGCCGCGTAACCAGCTGTACCTGGTGTACCAGCCACAGATCAGCTACCGCGACCACCGCGTGGTCGGCGTGGAGGCCCTGCTGCGCTGGCAGCACCCGGAACTGGGCATGGTGCCGCCCGACCAGTTCATCCCGCTGGCCGAACAGAACGGCAGCATCATCAGCATCGGCGAGTGGGTACTCGACCAGGCCTGCCGGCAATTGCGCGAATGGCACGACCTGGGCTTCAGCGACCTGCGCATGGCGGTCAACCTGTCTACCGTGCAGTTGCACCACAGCGAGCTGCCGCGGGTGGTCAACAACCTGTTGCAGGCCTACCGCCTGCCACCGCGCAGCCTGGAGCTGGAGGTCACCGAAACCGGCCTGATGGAAGACATCAGCACCGCCGCCCAGCACCTGCTGAGCCTGCGCCGTTCAGGGGCGCTGATTGCGATCGACGACTTCGGCACCGGTTACTCGTCGCTGAGCTACCTGAAGTCATTGCCGCTGGACAAGATCAAGATCGACAAGAGCTTCGTCCAGGACCTGCTTGACGACGATGACGACGCTACCATCGTTCGCGCCATCATCCAGCTGGGCAAGAGCCTGGGCATGCAGGTCATCGCCGAAGGCGTGGAAACCGCCGAGCAGGAAACCTACATCATTGCCCAGGGCTGCCACGAGGGCCAGGGCTATCACTACAGCAAGCCGTTGTCGGCGCGTGAACTGACCCACTTCCTCAAGCAAGCCCAACGCAATCAGGTCTCGATGCTCTGAACCTGCTCGGCCGGCCAAGCCAGCGACCTGGATTTGCATGAAATACGCCCCCGCCCCTTTACAGCAAATGCAAATCTTTCGCATGATGTTGCCGTTTCGCATGCCTAGGCGCACTGTCCAACCACACGACGCAGGAAACCCATAATGATTCGAATGCCTCTGGCCTCCGCCAGTCTGCTGGCCATGGCCATCGCCCTCGCCGGTTGCGGCGAAAAAGACGACAAGGCTGCCGCTGCGCAAGCGCAGGCACCCGCTGCCGCCAGCACCACCGCTGCAGCGCCAGGGGCTGTCGACGAAGCCGCTGGCAAAGCCGTGGTCAAGCATTACGCAGAAATGGTCTATGCCGTGTACAGCGACTCGCTGAGCACCGCAAAAACCCTGCAGACCGCTGTCGACGCCTTCCTTGCCAAGCCAGACGATGAAACCCTGAAGGCTGCCAAGCAAGCCTGGGTTGCTGCACGCGTGCCTTACCTGCAGAGCGAAGCCTTCCGCTTCGGCAACACCATCATCGACGACTGGGAAGGCCAGGTGAACGCGTGGCCGTTGGACGAAGGCCTGATCGACTATGTCGACAAGAGCTACGAGCATGCCCTGGGCAACCCCGCCGCCAGCGCCAACATCATCGCCAACACCGAGATCCAGGTCGGCGAAGAAAAGATCGACGTCAAGGACATCACCCCCGAGAAGCTGGCCAGCCTGAACGAACTGGCAGGGTCCGAAGCCAACGTCGCCACGGGCTACCACGCCATCGAATTCCTGCTGTGGGGCCAGGACCTCAACGGTACCGGCCCAGGCGCCGGCGCCCGCCCGGCGTCGGACTACCTGGAAGGCCAGGGTGCTACCGGCGGCCACAACGAGCGCCGCCGCGCCTACCTCAAAGCCGTGACCCAGTTGCTGGTCACCGACCTTGAAGAGATGGTCGGCAACTGGGCTCCGAACGTCGCCGACAACTACCGCGCCAAGCTCGAAGCCGAGCCGGTCAACGATGGCCTGCGCAAGATGCTGTTCGGCATGGGCAGCCTGTCGCTGGGCGAACTGGCCGGTGAACGCATGAAGGTTTCCCTGGAAGCCAACTCGCCGGAAGACGAGCAGGACTGCTTCAGCGACAACACCCACTACTCGCACTTCTACGATGCCAAGGGTATCCGCAATGTCTACCTGGGCGAGTACACCCGCCCGGACGGCACCAAGGTCAGCGGCCCGAGCCTGTCGTCGCTGGTAGCCAAGGTTGACCCGGCGGCCGACGCCACCCTCAAGGCCGACCTGGAGGCCACCGAGGCCAAGATCCAGGTCATGGTCGACCATGCGCAGAAAGGCGAGCACTACGACCAGTTGATCGCCCCCGACAACGCTGCCGGCAACCAGATCGTTCGCGATGCCATCGCCGCCCTGGTCAAGCAGACCGGTGCGATCGAACAGGCTGCGGGCAAGCTCGGTATTGCCAACCTGAACCCGGATACCGCGGACCACGAGTTCTGATTCGGTAACGGCGCCTCACCCCGAACGCCCGGCCTTGTGCCGGGCGTTTGCGTTTGTGCTGCAGGTGCTGTGGTTCCAGATGCCTGTCCTACCTTTCGCCCTTCATGCTGGCCCCATTCACGGGATCACCAGGCCGGAGGGCGCAGTGCTACAGATTCTTGATGTTTGGGGGGAAGGCCGAATCGTTCAGCGCGTGGGGGGCAAGGACATCATTACCGGCTTCACCCACGCCTATAACCTGAATAAAGTCGGCCAGCGCATTTCCAACGGGCCGCGCACAGGCGAGCGCATCCCCCACCTGTATCAGGTCGATGAATACGATGCGCCCCGTTTCCCGCTGGACACCCGCGCCATACCCCACGTAACCCTGATGGGCGCCCCCATCACTTACCACGTGGCCCTGGAGATGTGCAGGGTGCTTGCCCACTCCGGCAAGATCTACCTGTACGACCCCAACGAACCCGACCGCAAGATGTTCGAGGCTGTCGCCTTTGCCCAGGGCCTGCAACTGCTGGGGCGCTTTGACCCCGCCGAACTGGACCCGCCTTTCAACGAGATCACCTTGCTTGGCGTGTACGTCTACCGCAGCCCGAGCAGCCCGCTACCCCGCCCTGAAACCCGACCGTAAAAGGACCTTCACATGGCCAGCGTCACCTACCTGTGCTCCATCGCCAACAACACCCCCTACACCCTGACCGTGGTCGACGGTGAGAACCGCAGCAAAAGCGTTGCAGTCGGCGCCCAGCACGCCTGGAACGGCGAACTGGCCGTACCGTGGATCGGCAATACCAATGAAAACCACAAAGCCTTGCGCCTCATTCTCGGCCCCGCTGCCGAAGCCAGCATCTGGGTCTTCCAGGATTACTGGAAACCGGCCCACGAGAATGCCATCAAACAGCTCGCTGCCCACACCATGGACTATGACAGCGACGAGGTCATCGAAGTGGCCGGCAACAATCGCAATGGTGGCCACAAGAACCTGATCGTCAGCCTGGTGAACCGCCAGTTCAAGCTGCATGTCGCCTGAGGGCCACAAGCAACGACGATTTCATCGAGCAAACGCAAATTGCTCTTATTCAATGATCCTGGGCCTGCTAAGCTTGCACGCCGGTTTTTTGCTCAAGCCCAGGATTCTCGATGTCCTTGTCGCTGTTTCGACTCAGCCCCTTGCTGCTGGCCTTTGCCCTCGCTGCCTGTGACGACGCCCCGCGCTTCACCCAGGCCGAGCCCGGCGAAGCCTTGTCGGCTGGCCTGGCCACCGTACAGCGCAGTGACCGCAACGCCTACGCCCAGCCCTCAGCCAACCTTTCGCCGGAACGGCGGCTGGACTTCGCCGTAGGCAACAGCTTCTTCCGCAGCCCCTGGGTGATCGCCCCCTCCACCACGACTGCACGCGATGGCCTGGGCCCGCTGTTCAACACCAATGCCTGCCAGAACTGCCATGTGCGCGACGGCCGTGGTCACCCCCCAGCCGCCAATGACAGCAACGCCGTCGGCATGCTGGTGCGCCTGTCTATCCCCGACCAACCCTACCTGGCCAAGGTGATCGAGCGCGTCGGCGTGGTGCCGGAACCGGTCTATGGCACCCAGTTGCAAGACATGGCCATCCCCGGCGTGGCCCCGGAAGGCAAGGTGCGGGTGAGCTATGCCCAGCACACGGTGACGTTCGAGGATGGCCATCAGGTGCAACTGCGCAAGCCAAGCCTGCAAATCACTCAGTTGGGCTACGGCGTGATGCACCCCGACACCCGGTTTTCCGCACGGGTGGCCCCGCCGATGATCGGCCTGGGCCTGCTCGAAGCCATCCCCGAAGCCGCCCTGCTGGCCAACGAAGACCCCGACGACCGTAACCACGACGGCATTCGCGGGCGGGCCAACCGGGTATGGGATGACGCCCAGGGCAAGACCGTGGTCGGGCGCTTCGGCTGGAAGGCCGGCCAACCCAACGTCAACCAGCAGAACGTGCATGCCTTCGCCGGCGACATGGGCCTGACCAGTACCCTGCAACCCAAGGACGACTGCACGGCGGCACAAGCCGCGTGCCTGGCTGCGCCCAATGGCGATGGCGCCGATGGCGAGAAGGAAGTCAGCGACAACATTCTGCGCCTGGTCACCTTCTATACCCGCAACCTGGCCGTGCCGGCACGCCGCGACGTGGGCGCGCCACAGGTGCTGGCGGGCAAGAACCTGTTCTACCAGGCCGGCTGCCAGGGTTGCCATACACCGCAGTTCACCACCGCCGCCGATGCAACCGAACCAGAGCTGGCCAACCAGGTCATCCGCCCCTACAGCGACCTGCTGCTGCACGACATGGGGCCGGGCCTGGCCGACGAGCGTACCGAATTCGCCGCCAACGGCCAGGACTGGCGTACCGCGCCGCTGTGGGGCATCGGCCTGAGCGAAACGGTCAGTGGCCACAGCCAGTTCCTGCACGATGGCCGTGCGCGCAACCTGCTCGAAGCCGTGCTTTGGCATGGTGGCGAAGCCGAAGCAGCACGCAATTTCGTTCTCACGTTCAATGCCGAGCAGCGCGCCGCGCTGCTGGCGTTCCTGAATTCCCTTTAAACGCGCAAAGGAGCCGGCATGTTCCGACCCAAATTGTTGTTCACCAGCCTCGCCGCACTCGCCCTCGGCGCCTGCTCGCCGCAGGACCCGCAAGCAGTGACCTCCGCCGCCATCGCCAAACAGGTGATCCTGCCCACCTACAGCCGCTGGGTCGAAGCCGACCGTACCCTGGCCGCCAGCGCCTTGGCCTACTGCGAAGGCAAGGAAGACCTGGAAAAGGCGCGTGCCGACTTCCTCAACGCACAAAAAGCCTGGGCTGAACTGCAACCGCTGCTGGTGGGCCCTCTGGCCGAAGGCAACCGCGCCTGGCAGGTGCAGTTCTGGCCCGACAAGAAAAACCTGGTCGGCCGCCAGGTAGAGCAATTGGTCAACGGCGACAAGCCAGTCGATGTGGCCGCCCTGGGCAAGGCCAGCGTGGTGGTGCGTGGGCTGTCGGCCTATGAATACATTCTGTTCGACAGCAAGCCGGACATCGCCACAGCCGAGCAGAAGGCCCGTTATTGCCCACTGCTGGTCGCCATCAGCGAGCACCAGAAGCTGTTGGCCGAGGACATCCTCAAGAGCTGGAACAGCACCGACGGCATGCTCTCGCAGATGACCAAGTTCCCCAACCAGCGCTACGCCGATTCCCACGAGGCCATTGCCGACCTGCTGCGCTCACAGGTGACCGCACTGGATACGCTGAAGAAAAAACTCGGCGCCCCCATGGGCCGCCAGAGCAAGGGCATCGCGCAGCCGCTGCAGGCCGAGGCCTGGCGCAGCCACAGCTCACTGAAAAGCCTGGAAGCCACCCTCAAGGCTGCCCAGACCGTGTGGGTTGGGGTCGACAACCAGGGTTTGCGCGGCCTGCTGCCCAGCGATCAGAAAGCGCTGGCAGACAAGATCGACGCCGCCTACGCTACCTCGCTCAAACTGCTGGCCGACAACCAGAAGACCCTGGGCGAGTTGCTGGCCGACGACGCCGGCCAACAAACCCTCAACCAGCTCTATGACAGCCTCAACGTGGTCCACCGCCTGCACGAAGGCGACCTGGCCAAGGCGTTGAACATCCAGCTGGGCTTCAATGCCAACGACGGTGACTGATCATGCTGCGACGCCAGGCAATCAAACTCGGTAGCGTACTGCTCAGCGCCCTTACCCTGGGTGGCTGGAGCCTGTTCCGCAACAAAGGCAGCGAACCCTTGCTGCTCTCGGCGCGTGACGACGGCGACGGCAAGCACTATGCCGTGGGGTTCCGCCTGGACGGCACCCAGGTGTTCAGCACCCAGGTTGCCCAGCGTTGCCATGCCATCATCCATCACCCTGCACAGCCGATCGCCCTGTTCGTCGCTCGCCGCCCCGGTACCGAAAGCTACCTGGTCGACTTGCGCGACGGGCGCTTGCTGCAAACGGTGGTTTCGCAAGCGGACCGGCACTTCTACGGCCATGCGGTGGTGCACAAAAGCGGCGAATGGCTGTACGCCACCGAGAACGACACCCGTGACCCGGGGCGGGGCGTGCTTGGCGTGTACCGCTTCGAAGGTGCGCGCCTGGTACACACCGGCGAGCTCCCCACCCACGGCATTGGCCCGCACGAGGTGGCCTGGCTACCCGACGGCGAAACCCTGGTGGTGGCCAACGGCGGGATCCGCACCGAGGCCGAAAGCCGGGTCGAGATGAACCTCGATGCCATGGAGCCGAGCCTGGTGCTGATGCAGCGTGACGGCACCTTGTTGAGCAAGGAAACCCTCGCCCAGCAGATGAACAGCGTGCGCCACCTGGCAGTGGGCAGCGATGGCACCATTGCCGCCTGCCAGCAGTTCATGGGCGACGCCGATGAAACGGCCGAGTTGCTGGCCATCAAGCGCCCGGGCGAGCCGTTCAAGGCCTTTCCGGTGCCCGAGCAGCAACTGCAGGCCATGGCCCAGTACACCGCCAGTGTGGCTATCCACAGCGAGCTGCGGCTGGTGGCGCTGACCGCGCCACGGGCCAACCGCCTGTTCGTCTGGGACCTGGACAGCGGCGCTGTGCGGCTCGACGCCCCTATGCCCGACTGTGCCGGGGTCGGTGCAGTCAAGGACGGGTTTGTCGTGACCTCCGGGCAGGGCCGCTGCCGCTTCTACGATTGCACCAAGGCACAACTGGTCGGGCAACCGATGAGCCTGCCGTCCGGGTTCTGGGACAACCACCTGCATCTGGTCTGATTGATCCGTGGCCTTCACCGGCCCTATCGCCGGCAAGCCAGCTCCCACAGGGGTCGCATCAGGGCTGATAGGTGTTTGTCACAAGATATGCAGCGCCTGTGAGACCGAGCGCCGCGCGGGCGGCGCTCGATCTCACAGGCGCTGAAGGTGCTGCGGCGATCCCTGTGGGCGCCGGCTTGCCGGCGATAGGGCCGGTGCAGACAATTTACTCCCCTTCAGACAAAAAACAGTCAATACTTCCCCCATCCACACGTGGGCAGGATCGCCCGTTGTCGTGCCAGAACGAATAACAACCGTATCCAAGGAACCGGACCTATGCTGCGCCGCCGCATGCTCATCATGTTGGCCGTGGTTCTGCTGATCGTGCTGGCCCTGGGGGGCTACAAGGCTTTCTCGATCTACCAGCAGATCCAGATGTTCACTGCCCCCAAGCCGCCTATCACCGTGGCGGCAGCCTTGGCCGAACAACG
>NZ_BCBD01000026.1:0-45891 GCF_001320345.1 Pseudomonas sp. NBRC 111127
GATTCTGTCCGAGAACGAAGGCGAACACGGCGGCTACAAAGAAATCATCGCCCGTGTCGAAGGTGAAAACGTCTACGGCAAGCTCAAGTTCGAGTCTGGCGCGCACCGCGTGCAGCGCGTGCCGGAGACCGAATCCCAGGGCCGCGTGCACACTTCCGCCTGCACCGTGGCGGTACTGCCCGAGCCAGACGAACAAGCGGCCATCGAAATCAACCCGGCTGACCTGCGCGTGGACACCTACCGCGCCTCCGGTGCCGGCGGCCAGCACGTCAACAAGACCGACTCGGCGATCCGCATCACCCACTTGCCCACCGGCATCGTGGTGGAGTGCCAGGAAGAGCGCTCGCAACACAAGAACCGCGCCCGCGCCATGTCCTGGCTGTCGGCGAAGCTCAACGACATGCAGACCAGCGCCGCCCAGAACGCCATTGCCAGCGAGCGCAAACTGCTGGTCGGGTCGGGTGACCGCTCGGAACGTATTCGTACCTACAATTACCCACAGGGGCGGGTGACCGATCACCGTATCAACCTGACCTTGTATTCGCTGGACGACATCCTCAGTGGTGGCGTGGACGCGGTGATCGAGCCGCTGCTGGCCGAATACCAGGCCGATCAACTGGCTGCCCTGGGGGACTGATGACCATCATCGCCAGCCTGCTGCGCAACGCACAGTTGCCAGAATCGCCTACCGAACGCCTGGATGCCGAACTGCTGCTGGCAGCGGCCATCGGCAAGTCGCGCAGTTATCTGCACACCTGGCCCGAGCGGATCGTCAGCAGCGAAGACGCGCAGACCTACGCCGGGTACCTGCAGCGCCGCCGCGGCGGTGAGCCGGTGGCGTATATTCTTGGCCAGCAAGGTTTCTGGAAGATCGACCTGGAAGTCGCGCCGCACACGCTCATCCCACGTCCGGATACCGAGCTGCTGGTCGAAACCGCCCTTGAACTGCAGCCCGCGGCCCCAGCCAGGGTTCTCGACCTGGGCACTGGCACGGGCGCCATCGCATTGGCCCTGGCCAGCGAGCGCCCCGCCTGGCAGGTCACGGCCGTAGACCGGGTGGCAGAGGCCGCTGCGCTTGCCGAGCGCAACCGGCAGCGCCTGGGCCTGAGCAATGCCCAAGTGCGCCTCAGCCATTGGTTCGACAGCCTGGCCGGTGAGCGTTTCGACCTGATCGTCAGCAACCCGCCCTACATCGCCGCCGCAGACCCACACCTGGTGGCTGGCGACGTGCGTTTCGAGCCCAGCAGTGCGTTGGTGGCTGGCCCCGATGGCCTGGATGACCTGCGCGTGATCGTCACCCAGGCCCCTGGGCACCTGGTGCCGGGTGGCTGGTTGCTGCTGGAGCATGGCTATGATCAGGCCGCGGCAGTACGGGCCTTGCTGGTCGAACAGGGCTTCAACGAGGTGGCCAGCCGGACCGATCTGGGTGGCCATGAACGCATCAGCCTGGGGCGCCTGCCATGCTGAGTGATCAGGAACTGCTGCGCTACAGCCGCCAGGTGCTGCTAGCGCAGATCGACATCGACGGCCAGCTACGCCTCAAGCACAGCAAGGCATTGATTGTCGGGCTGGGTGGCCTGGGTTCGCCGGTCGCCCTGTACCTGGCAGCCGCCGGGGTTGGCGAACTGCACCTGGCGGACTTCGATACCGTCGACCTGACCAACCTGCAGCGCCAGGTGCTTCACGACAGCGACAGTGTCGGCATGAGCAAGGTCGACTCGGCGCTGCAGCGCCTGCAGGCCATCAACCCTGAAGTCACCCTGGTTGCGCACCGCCAGGCACTGGACGAGGACTCCCTGGCAGCCGCGGTAGCGGCCGTCGACCTGGTACTGGACTGCTCCGATAATTTCTCCACGCGCGAGGCGGTCAACGCCGCCTGTTTCGCCGCCGGCAAACCCTTGGTCAGCGGTGCGGCAATCCGGTTGGAGGGGCAGCTGTCGGTGTTTGACCCGCGTCGCGACTACAGCCCTTGCTACCACTGCCTGTATGGGCATGGCAGTGAAGCCGAGCTGACCTGTAGCGAGGCGGGGGTGATCGGCCCACTGGTGGGCCTGGTCGGCAGCCTGCAGGCGCTGGAAGCGATGAAGCTGCTGGCAGGCTTCGGCGAGCCGCTGGTCGGCCGGCTGCTGTTGATCGACGCCCTCGGCACCCGTATTCGCGAACTGCGCGTCAAGCGCGACCCGGCGTGTGCCGTGTGCGGCAAGCGCGATGGCTGAGCGCTCGGCGCCGGTCGGCGTGATGGACTCAGGTGTTGGTGGCTTGTCGGTGCTCGCCGAGATCCAGCGCCTGTTGCCCAACGAGACACTGCTGTACGTGGCCGATTGCGGCCATGTGCCTTATGGCGAAAAATCCCCGGACTACATCCGTGAGCGCTGCCGGCGCATTGCCGGGTTCTTCCGCGAGCAAGGCGCCAAGGCTCTGGTGCTGGCCTGCAACACCGCCACG
Organism: Pseudomonas sp. NBRC 111127; assembly: GCF_001320345.1. Taxonomy (NCBI): domain Bacteria; kingdom Pseudomonadati; phylum Pseudomonadota; class Gammaproteobacteria; order Pseudomonadales; family Pseudomonadaceae; genus Pseudomonas; species Pseudomonas sp. NBRC 111127. The sequence goes on from NZ_BCBD01000026.1 coordinate 2,446, forward strand.
GTGGCGGCCGCGGCGGATTTGCGCGAGCTGTACCCGAACTGGCCATTGGTGGGGATGGAGCCTGCAGTAAAGCCTGCCGCGGCTGCGACACGCTCAGGCGTGGTTGGCGTGCTGGCCACCACCGGCACGTTGCAAAGCGCCAAGTTCGCGGCTTTGCTCGACCGCTTCGCCAGCGACGTGCTGGTGATCACCCAGCCTTGCCCGGGGTTGGTCGAGCTGATCGAGACCGGCGACTTGTGCAGCCCCACGCTGCGCCAGATGCTGTGGGGCTATGTCGAGCCGCTGCTGGCCGCTGGTTGTGACACCTTGATCCTGGGCTGTACCCATTACCCCTTCCTGCGGCCGCTGCTGGCCGGCATGGTGCCGCCAGAGGTGGCCATCATCGATACCGGTGCCGCCGTCGCCCGCCAGTTGCAGCGGCTGTTAGGCAACAATGGCCTGCTGGCCGCCGGACCAGCGCAGGCTACCCGCTTCTGGACCAGCGCCGATCCCTCTTCCCTGAAAAAAATCCTGCCTGTGCTGTGGCATAAGTCTGACGATGTGCAAAGCTTTGCCATGTGAAAAAAACGTGAAGAAAAGCTGAACTATCGTACCACTGCCGCTTTCTATGCTTTGCCTGAGATGAGGCGATTATTAAAACGGCACTAGGATGAAGGATGTTTCTCATGAAGAAACTGCTGGGCTTGGCGGCGGCTGCCGTTTTCACCATGGGGCAGGCAGTATCGGCGCAGGCTGCTGATGTATCGGTTTCGGTAGGGCAGACCGGTGACTCGACGATGGTCTACCGGCTGGGGCTGCAGTCGAACTGGGATGCCAGCTGGTGGCAGACCAGCGTCGGCCGCGTGACCGGCTATTGGGACGGTGCCTACACCTACTGGGACGGCGACGACACGGCTAGCAACCACAGCCTGTCGTTCGCACCCGTGTTCGTGTACGAGTTTGCCGGCCAGTCGGTCAAGCCCTACATCGAGGCGGGCATCGGCGTGGCAGCTTTCTCCAGCACCGAGCTGGAAAGCAACGAACTGGGTTCGTCGTTCCAGTTCGAAGACCGCATCGGCTTCGGCCTGCGCTTCGCCGGTGGGCATGAAATTGGTGTGCGTGCGATTCACTACTCGAACGCCGGCATCAAAGAACCCAATGACGGGGTCGAAAGCTACAGCTTGCATTACCGCATGGCGCTCTGACCCGATCGGGTCAACCATCAACCATCAACCGCCAAGCGCGACCCAGGTTCGCGCTTGGCGGGGAGCCTGCCGTCACCTTGGCGGCAGCGGCCATAGCCCACTGAGGTCAAGCGTCTCCAGCACCAACTCGGGCTCAGCCGCGGGCCAGCGCCGCAACAACTCCTGCGCGGCGCTTTGCGGCGTCCACTTCTCCGGAAAGGCTTGCGCAGGCGTCACTGGCGTTTTCAGCGACTGCGGCCCTACCACGGTCAGCGATATCCCCAACGCCTCGAGCGCATCACGTTGCTCACGTACCCACTGCGGCAGGTGGTTCCAACCGGCGGTTACCTGGCTTGGCGCGTACAACTGCAGGGCCGAATAACGGTTGAAAATAGCCATCACCTGGGGTGAATCACCCTTTGCCAGCAAGGGCGTCACCGCTGTCAGGCAGTGCTTGCCCGCCAGCTGGTTGCTGGTGACGATGGCCTCGATCAATTCGCTGTCAGCCACATCGCCCGGCAGGTAATCGCTGGTGCCGGCATTGATGATCACGCCGTCCAGTGAGTGCCATTGACGAGCGATCAGCTGGCAAGCGTCAGCGGCTTGCTGTGCATCGTGCAACTGCCAAGGCACTTGCAGGAATTGCTGGCCATAGCGTTCGCCCAGCGCTTCGAACGCAGGCGCATCCTTGCCACTCGCGGCCACCCGGTGGCCTTGGTCGAGCAGCCCTTGCAACAACGCCAAGCCAAGTCCATTGCTTGCGCCCGTAACCCAAAAACTGCGTGAGTTGTTCAAGACGTTCTGCCCCCTGATGTTACCGTCGCGGCAGGCCCTTGAAGGCCTCCAATGCACGTTGGCGACTACTGCCCAGATCAACTATTGGATTGTGATACGAATTACCAGCGAAAAGATCCGTAGATTTCATCGGACCATGAATTGTTTTTTCATCGATATCGCGAAGCTCCGGCAGCCAGTGGCGAATGAAACGCCCCTGAGGGTCGAAACGCTGTGATTGCGAGACCGGGTTGAAAATACGGAAATAGGGCACCGAATCGGTGCCGGTGGAGGCGCTCCACTGCCAGCCGCCATTGTTGGCGGCCAGGTCACCGTCGATGAGGTGGCGCATGAAGTGGCGCTCGCCCTTGCGCCAGTCGATCAACAGGTTTTTGCTGAGGAACATGGCGACGATCATGCGCAGCCGGTTGTGCATCCAGCCCGTGTGCAGCAGCTGGCGCATGGCCGCGTCGATGATCGGGAAGCCGGTGCGGCCCTGCTCCCAAGCCTCGAGATCGCCCGGCGCATCGCGCCAGGGCAGGGCTTCGGTATGGCTACGGAAGGCGCGGTGCCGCGAAACCTGTGGGTAGCCGGTGAGGATATGCTTGTAGAACTCGCGCCACAGCAGCTCGTTGACCCAGGTCTGCACACCCGTGCTACCGCTGTCGAACTCGCCCTTGTTAGCCGCCAGGGCCCCATGCAAGCACTGGCGCGGTGAAATCACCCCGGCGGCTAGGTACGGCGAAAGCTGGCTGGTCCCTGGCATCGCCGGCAGGTCCCGGGTTTTATGGTAGTCGTCGATGGTTTCGTCCAGAAACTGCGACAGGCGCTGCTGTGCATGGGCCTCGCCCGCCGGCCAGTGCTCACGCAAGGCGCGCGGGGTTTTTTCGACGCCGTCGATATGTTGCGGGATCGGGTCACTGTGGATCTTCAGCGCAGCCTGGCGCTTTACCCGCCGGGCCAGCGCAGGCAGGCTGCGGTGCAGGTGTTCAAGGCAGGTTTTCTTGAACTGGCTGAATACCTGAAAGTAATCGCCACTGCGGGTCAGGATGGTGCCTGGGCGAAACAGCAGCTGGTCGAGATAGCTGTGCGCCTGGACAGACGCATTTCCCAGTAGCTTGCGCGTAGCAGCGTCCCGGCGCTGCTCGTTGATGCCGTATTCCTCGTTCCAGTGCACGCTTTGCACCTGGTGTTGTTGGCAAACATCGAGTACGGCCTGAGGCGCCTGGTCCCAGGTGTCGATCTTGCGGATCAGCAGCGGGATGTTCAGCTTTTCCAGCGCCTGGCGCAGGTCGCGCAGGTTGCGTAGCCAGAAATCGACTTTGCAGTCGGCGTCGTCGTGCGCACGCCATTGCCCGGGGCTGACCAGCCACAAGGCGACGGTCGGCCCGCGTTCGGTCGCAGCGCTCAGTGCGGTGTTGTCATCGATGCGCAGGTCACTACGCAGCCAGGTCAGGTGCATGGGGCATTGATCTCTACAGGCTGGCGGTCATGGGCTTGAAGCAGGCGCAAGGCCGCTTGCGGGGTATCGAACAGGAAAAGGTCAGGCAGTTCGCTGTCTTTGAGGCGGGTTTCATGCAGTGCAACCATGCTGCCACCTAGCAACTTCGGCCCCGGCACCCCCTGCAGGGCACGCAGCAAGGCTTTGTCGTCCATGCGCGGGCCCAGGTGCAGTAGCACGGCGCGGGGTTGGAAGATGTTGACTGCGCTTTGCAGTTGCGCCGCGCTGACAGGCTGCTCGAGCACCTCAACGGGGATGCCATTGCTGGTGAACAACCAGGCGCACAGCCACAGCCCTGGGCTGAAGGCGCGCTCGCTGTCTTCGGCCAGAAGCACGGCGGGGCCGTGCAGCAACTGGTTGTCGTGGTAGACGCGGGCGCCCAGCTTGCTGCGTAGCCAGCCGTAGAAGAACACCTGCTCCAGCCGCGCGTTGAAGTAGTTGCCCCAGCGCAGGTCGAGCAGGTCGAGCAAGGGCAGCAGCAATTGCTCGCACAGGGTCAGAGCCGGATAGAGCGCCATGGCCTGGTTGAGTTGCTGGTCCAGGTTACGTTGCGACAGGCTGGCGATGGCTTCGACCAGCTCGTACTGACGGGCTTGCCAGTCGCCTTTGGGCGCGCTGCTGGTTGGTTTGTCGAGCAACTCGCGCACTTGGCCAACAGAGGCACCCCGCTGCAACCAGGCCAGGATCGTTTCCACCCGTTCCACCTGGCTTTGTGGGTACAGGCGGTGCCCCTTCGCTGTGCGTTGTGGTTTCAGCAGGCCATAACGGCGCTCCCAGGCGCGCAGCGTGACCGGGTTCACCCCGGTGCGGCGGGCCAACTCGCCTATTGGCAACAGCACCTCAGACCGCATTGCGTAAACCCAGGCTTTCAGGGTGGGGTTGCAGGTAGGTTTGCTGAAGCAGGTACGGGTCCGGGTGCTTGCGCAGGTGGTGTTTGAGCAGCGTCAGTGGCACCACCAGCGGCACGACGCCCTGCTGGTACTGGCCGATGATCGTCTGCAGTTCGGCTTTGTCCTGCTGGGTGAGGGTGTCCTTGAAATAGCCGCTGAGGTGCTGCAGCACATTGCAGTGGGTGCCACGGCTGGCACAGCGGCGCAGCGCCTGCATCAGTTGGCTGAAATACCGCTGGCCCACCTGTTGCGGGTCATCGTCCTTGCTCATGCTGCCGAGCAGGCGCCCGAGGGTGCGGTAGGCCTGAGGGTTGTTGGCCATCAACAGGTACTTGTAGCGCGAATGGAAGCTTACCAAGGCACCCCGGCTGAGGCCCTCGGCCAGCAGGCGTTGCCAGTCGGCATAGGCATAGACACGGCTTATGAAGTTCTCGCGCAGCACCGGGTCATGCAGCCGGCCTTCCTCTTCCACCGGCAGGTCGGGGCGTAGCGCGCAGAAGGCCTGGGCAAAGGCGCCGCGACCACTCTGCACCGCAGGGTGACCGTTTGGTTGATAGACCTTGACCCGTTCCAAGCCGCAGGACGGCGATTTCTGCATGAAAATGTAGCCGCAGATGTCACCCAGCTCAGCGGCCATCTGTTCGCCATAGCTGCGTAGCGGCCCGGTCAGGTCCATGCCCGGGTTGCGGGTGCCGACCACTTCAGGGTTGTTCGGGTCGCCAACCAGGCGGATCGGATCGCGAGGCACGCCTAGCCCGATGGCTACCTCGGGGCAAACAGGCAGCCATTCGAAATGTTCTTCCAGTTGCTTGCGACACAGGTCGGAGGCCTTGTGGCCGCCGTTATAGCGCACGCTGTGCCCGGTGAGGCAGGCGCTGATGGCAATACGCGGCTTGCTGTGGGTGGGCGGGTTTTGCATGACTGCCTCCGAAAACCTGTACGTTTGTAAAAACTTGTACAGGTTTATTCCAGCACAGTGCGGAAGTTATGCAAACCAGTTTTTTTGTATAAGGTGAAATCAGTCCAAATGTTCGAGCAGTCGCCGTGCTGCTTCCTGGCCGCTAAGCCAGGCGCCTTCTACACGCCCCGACAAGCACCAGTCGCCGCATGCATACAAGCCTTGGTCGGCATCGGCCAGGGCGCCCCACTCATGGTTGCTGCTCGGGCGGGCATACAGCCAGCGGTGGGCCAGGGAGAAAGCGGGCGCGGGTACCACGCAGCCGACCAGTTCGGCGAATTCGCCGTACAGATGCTCGATCACTGCCTCTCTGGGCAGGTCGATATGCTGCCGGCTCCAGTCTGCCGTTGCGTGCAATGTCCAGGTATCGGGCTGCTCGTCGCGGCCAGGCTTGCTGCGGTTGCGTGCCAGCCAATCGAGGGCGCTGTCCTGCACGAAGCAGCCTTGCATCGGTGTATCCAGCGGGGCCTGGAATGCCAGGGCCACGGCCCAGGTGGGTTCCATCTGCACGCCGGCCGCCACGGCGGCCAACTTGGGCGTGGCGGCCAGCAGCGGTGTCGCCTGGGGCGCCGGCACGGCAATTACCACGCGGCTGAAGGGGCCGTGGCTGCAGCCGTCGGTATCCTGCAGGTGCCAGTACTGCTTGCCGCGAAACACCTCGGCAATGCGGCAGTCGAAATTCACCGTCACGTCCTTGAGCAGGCCGCGGGTGATCGCGCTCATGCGCGGCACGCCTACCCAGCGTGTCTGCTCGTCGGGGGAGGGGCTGAGGGTGCCGTCGCGGTAGTTGTACAACTGGGGTTTCCACTGCTCTGCCCAGCCTGCGGCCACCCATTGCTGAACCTGCTCGACAAAGCGCCGGTCGCGGGCAGTGAAATACTGCGCGCCAAGGTCAAGGGCGCCGGCCTCGCTGCGCTTGCTGGCCATGCGCCCGCCGCTGCCCTTGCCTTTATCGAACAAGTGCACCGACTGCCCGGCCTTCTGCAAAGCCTGGGCGGCAGACAAGCCGGCGATACCGGCACCAATGATGGCAATAGGTACTGTCATGATGGCCTCTTCAAACCTTGCTATGAGCAGACTACGCTGTCAGGAAAACCTGTACAAAGCAAAAATATTGTATAAGGTAATTCCGCTTTGCCGGACAGGTTGGCCTATGTTTATCCGAGAGCGTCGGGTCAAAAAAGTGCCTTGATGTTAAAAATAGACCACCGCTGCAATCTGCGAGGACACAGGCATGCATATATTGCTGACAGGCGGTACCGGGTTGATTGGCAAGCACCTGTGCCAGTACTGGCTCAGCCAGGGCCACCGGCTGACAGTGTGGAGCCGGCGGCCACAGGAGGTGGCGAAACTCTGCGGCGCCGGGGTGCGGGGCATCGCCCGGCTTGAGCAACTGGAAGCAGACGATCAGCTCGATGCAGTGGTCAACCTGGCGGGGGCGCCGATTGCCGACCGGCCCTGGACGGCCGCCCGGCGCAACCTGTTGTGGGCTAGCCGCATTGCCCTGACCGAGCAGTTGCTGGCTTGGCTGGGTAGCCGCGAACAGCGCCCTGAGGTGTTGCTATCCGGGTCAGCGGTGGGCTGGTACGGAGACGGCGGTGAGCGCGAACTGACCGAGGCCTCGCCCCCGGTGCGGGAAGATTTCGCCAGCCAGTTGTGTATAGCCTGGGAAGAAACAGCGCAGCGCTCGCAGGCCCAGGGCATCCGTGTGGTACTGGTGCGTACCGGGTTGGTGCTGGCCAGCGATGGCGGCTTTTTGTCGCGCTTGCGCATCCCCTTCAAGTTGGGGCTGGGTGGGCCGTTGGGCAACGGTCGGCAGTGGATGCCGTGGATCCATATAGACGACCAGGTCGCCCTGATTGATTTTCTCTTGCAGCATAAGGACGCCAGCGGTCCTTATAATGCCTGCGCTCCAACGCCCGTGCGCAACCGCGAGTTCGCCAGGCGGCTGGGCCGTGCGCTGCATCGGCCGGCGCTATTGCCGGTGCCGGCACTGCTGCTCAAGGCCGGCTTGGGCGAGCTGTCGACCTTGCTGTTGGGCGGCCAGCGAGCGCGCCCGGTACGTTTGCTGGAGGCGGGCTTCGCCTTCCGCTTCAATGATCTGCAATCGGCCCTGGACGACCTGTCCAGCCGCCTCTGACATAGGACGCTGCATGACTGATCACGCCCTGCTGCTGGTCAACCTGGGTTCCCCGGCCTCCACTTCGGTGGCCGATGTACGCCGCTACCTCAACCAGTTTCTGATGGACCCGTACGTGGTGGACCTGCCTTGGCCACTGCGGCGGCTGCTGGTGTCGTTGATCCTGATCAAGCGACCGGAGCAGTCGGCCCATGCCTACGCGTCCATCTGGTGGGAGGAGGGCTCGCCGTTGGTGGTGCTGACCCGCCGCCTGCAGGCTGCCATGGTCGAGCACTGGCCGCATGGGCCGGTTGAAATAGCCATGCGTTACGGCCAGCCGGCGCTGGAGGATGTGCTGGCGCGTCTGGCAGCGCAGGGCGTGCGCAGGGTTACCCTGGCGCCGTTGTATCCACAGTTCGCGGACAGTACGGTGACCACGGTCGTGGAGTTGGCGAAACAGACCATCCAAGAGCGCCAGTTGCCGTTGCAAATGCGGGTGCTGCAGCCGTTCTACGAGCACCCCGCGTATATCCAGGCACTGGCGGCCAGCGCCGAACCTTACCTGGCACAGGATTACGACCACCTGTTGCTGAGTTTTCATGGGCTGCCGGAGCGGCACCTGAAAAAGCTCTACCCGCGCGGCACGCATGATCTGCGTGCAGCCGACTGCTGCAAAGATGCCAGCGCCGAAGTGCGCGCGGTGTGTTACCGGGGTCAGTGCCTGGCGACCGCCAAAGCGTTTGCGGCGCAGTTGGGTATACCCGACGGCAAGTGGTCGGTGAGTTTCCAGTCGCGGCTGGGGCGTGACAAGTGGATCGAGCCGTACACCGAAACACGCCTGGACGAACTGGCCAAGGCGGGGGTCAGGAAGTTGCTGGTGATGTGCCCGGCATTCGTGGCCGACTGCATCGAAACGCTGGAAGAAATCGGCATGCGCGGCAGTGAGCAGTTTGTCGAGGCCGGCGGGCGGGAGCTGGTGCTGGTGCCGTGTTTGAACGACCACCCGCAGTGGGTGAGGGTGTTGGCGGACATGTGTGAAAAGGCCTGAGTGAACCGGCCTTTTCGCGGGTGAACCCGCTCCCACAGGGTGTTTTGCTGCCCTGTGGGCGCTCAGGTCAAGGGTGGCTCAAGGCTGCTGATCCTCGAGCTTCTTGTGCTTCCAGCCGTCATTGCCAGGCAAGATCAGGTTCAGGGCAATCGCCACGATGGCACACAGGGCAATCCCCTTCAGGCCCCAGTCATCCGGGCCATCACCGCTGCCGATCAGTACCCCGCCAATACCGAACACCAGGGTCACCGACACGATCACCAGGTTGCGCGCTTCGGCCAGGTCGACCTTGTGGCGGATCATGGTGTTCAAGCCTACCGCGGCGATCGAGCCGAACAGCAGGCACAGGATGCCGCCCATAACCGGCACCGGAATACTCTGCAGCAGCGCGCCGAACTTGCCGATGAATGCCAGGGTAATGGCGAATACCGCCGCCCAGGTCATGATCTTCGGGTTGTAGTTCTTGGTCAGCATCACCGCACCGGTCACTTCGGCGTAGGTGGTGTTGGGCGGGCCGCCGAACAGGCCGGCGGCGGTGGTAGCCAGGCCGTCACCCAGCAGGGTGCGGTGCAGGCCGGGCTTCTTCAGGTAGTCACGGCCGGTTACGCTGCCAACCGCGATAACCCCGCCAATGTGCTCGATCGCAGGTGCCAGGGCTACTGGAACGATGAACAGAATGGCCTGCCAGTTGAACGCTGGCGCCGTGAAGTTGGGCATTTCCAGCCAGGGGGCAGCGGCAATTCTGGCGGTGTCGACCACGCCAAAGGCAAATGACAGGGCAAAACCCACCAGCACGCCAGCGATGATCGGCACCAGGCGGAAGATGCCTTTGCCGAACACAGCGACGATCAGTGTGGTCAGCAGCGCCGGCATGGAGATCAGCATGGCTGTCTTGTACGGCAGCAGCACGCTGCCGTCGCCAGCCTTGCCCATCGCCATGTTGGCGGCAATCGGCGCCATGGCCAGGCCGATGGAGATGATCACCGGCCCGATCACCACGGGCGGCAGCATGCGGTCGATGAAACCGGTGCCTTTGATTTTCACCATCAGGCCCATGAAGGTATACACGAAACCTGCGGCCATCACGCCGCCCATGGTCTCGGCCAGGCCGAACTGGCCTTTGGCGAGAATGATCGGGGTGATGAAGGCGAAGCTGGAAGCCAGGAACACTGGGACCTGACGGCCGGTGACCAACTGGAACAGCAAGGTACCGATACCCGCGGTGAACAGCGCGACGTTCGGGTCCAGGCCGGTGATCAGTGGCATCAGTACCAGCGCACCGAATGCCACGAAGAGCATCTGCGCGCCCGAAACGACCTGGCGCCAGAGCGGGTCGTTGAAGCCGTCCTGCATGTTCAGGCGTCCTTTTGCTTGGTGCCGAAGATCTTGTCACCGGCATCGCCGAGGCCCGGCACGATATAGCCGTGCTCGTTCAGGCGCTGGTCGATCGAGGCGGTGTAGATCTGTACATCGGGGTGAGCTTTTTCCACCACGTCGATGCCTTCTGGTGCCGCGACCAGGACCATGGCGCGAATCTCTTTGCAGCCCGCCTTCTTCAGCAGGTCGATGGTGGCAACCATCGAGCCGCCGGTTGCCAGCATGGGGTCGATGATCAATGCCAGGCGCTGGTTGATGTCCGGGGCGAGCTTTTCCAGGTAGGTGTGGGCTTCGAGGGTCTCTTCGTTGCGGGCAACACCGACCGCGCTCACCTTGGCACCCGGGATCAGGCTGAGTACGCCGTCGAGCATGCCGATGCCGGCGCGCAGAATGGGCACTACGGTGATCTTCTTGCCGGCGATTTTCTCTACCGCGACCTTGCCACACCAGCCGTCGATCTCGTAGGTTTCGAGCGGCAGGTCCTGGGTGGCTTCATAAGTCAGAAGAGCGCCGACTTCCTGGGCGAGTTCGCGAAAATTCTTGGTGCTGATATCGGCACGGCGCATCAGGCCGAGCTTGTGGCGGATCAGCGGGTGGCGGATCTCACGAGTGGGCATAGGGGGGCTCCGAAAGGCGGGCAAAAAAACCGCGCTAGATTAATCTATTCAGCCTGCGCTGTCGTCTGGTCATTCTGCACGTTAGTCCATAAACGCTTGATCTGTGACGAGCGGATGCGTACCTTTGCCCGCTTTTCCAAAATCCCCCGGAGAGCGCCATGTCCGCCGATCTCGAGCATATCCGTCAAGTCATGCGTGAAGCTGACTGCCTGTACACCGAAGCCGAGGTCGAAGCGGCCATCGCCAAGGTGGGCGAGCAGATCTGCAAGGACCTGCACGACAAGAACCCTGTGGTGTTTTGCGTGATGAACGGTGGCCTGATCTTCTCCGGCAAACTGCTGACCCACCTGCAGTTCCCGCTGGAAGCTTCCTACCTGCACGCCACGCGCTACCGCAACCAGACCAGTGGCGGCGAGCTGTTCTGGAAGGCCAAGCCCGAGGTGTCGTTCATCGACCGCGACGTGCTGATCGTCGACGACATCCTCGATGAAGGTCATACCCTCAGTGCCATCATCGAGTTCTGCAAGCACGCCGGCGCGCGCTCGGTGTACACCGCCGTGCTGATCGACAAGGACCACGACCGCAAAGCCAGCCCGGACCTCAAGGCCAACTACGTGGGCCTGCCCTGCATCGACCGCTACATCTTCGGCTATGGCATGGACTACAAAGGCTACTGGCGCAACGCCAACGGCATCTTCGCCGTCAAGGGCCTGTAAAAACGGCCACGTGCTAGAGTGCGGCTTCATACAAGGAGCCTCACATGCGTGCGTTTCTCCCCCTTCTGGTGGCCGTCAGCCTGCCGCTGGCCGCCGCACCGCTGCACAGCCAGTTCCTGCCCCCGGACGACCTGGCCCTGCGTCAGGAAGCACCCACCAGCCAGCAGTTGCTGCAAGTGACCGACTACTCGGTGGTAGTCGGTGCCCAGCGGCAGTCCGACCAGCAGCCGATCCCGATCACCTCGTCGCTGCAAGTGCGCCTTAAGGGCAAGCCGCTGAGCAAGGGGGCGACCATTGCCCAGGTGCTGCTGACATTCGACGGTGAGGCCGCCAAGAGCCTCAAGAAACCGGTGTACGACGACAAGACCCGCACCTTGAGCCTGAATTACCCCCTCAGCGACTACCGGGTGATCATGGACCTGCTGCGCAATGAAACGCTGTATGTGCAGTTCCTCACCTATGGCAATGGCCATATCTGGGCCGACCTGCACACGGGCACCGTACGTACGCGTTGAGGCGCGCGGCCTGCGGGGGGTAAACTGCCGGCCTTCGAAATTCCGTGATGGTCCAGATGGAGCCGGCAATGCGCAAAGACAAGAAACAGGTAATCGGTGACGAAATCAGCGACGACTACATCAAGTCGTTCCTTCAGTTCGAGCCGGCCGATGGCGTCACCTCACCCTCGCTGCACAAACTGGTGAAAGCCTACCGCGGCCTGCGTGTGGACGACTTCCAGCGTTTTGTCGGGTTCTTCGTCGAAGCCGGCCTGGACCTGGATGGCAAGGACGAACACGGCAAAACCTTCGTCGAGCAGATCGCCGACCAGCGCAATGCGCAGGAATACATCGAGATCATCGCCCAGGCCCGTGGTTGATCGTTGGCCTGTGCCGCCTTCTCGCGGCCAAGGCTGACCAACACGCAGGCAAAAAAACGCCCCGAAGGGTGATGCCTGTCCTTTAAGCGTTATTGGGGCTGCTTTGCAGCCCTTCGCGGGCGCGCCCGCTCCCACACGTTTGGCGCTGCACTCAAGAAATGCGCGACCCCTGTGTGAGCGGGCGTGCCCGCGAAGGGCCGCAAAGCGGCCCCCAATTACGTAACTGACTGGCATTACCCCGAAGGGCGTTTTTTCGTTACCGGGCCAGTCAGGCGTAATGCTTGGCTGCCGGGCTGCTTTCCACCAGGTCCAGTGCCGCGTCGTTATCTGCACTGATCTTGCGGTACAGGGCAGCATCGGTCGCCAGGGTCTTCTCGCGTGCGGGGAAGATTTCCTTGAGTTTGTCGGCCCAGGCCCCTTTGGCCTGCTCAGGGAAGCAACGCTCGATCAGTTCCAGCATGATCGAAACGGTCACCGAGGCACCTGGCGAGGCGCCGAGCAGTGCAGCCAGGCTGCCGTCCTGCGCCGAGACCAGCTCGGTGCCGAATTGCAGCACGCCGCCTTTCTTCGGGTCTTTCTTGATGATCTGCACGCGCTGACCTGCGACTTCCAGGCGCCAGTCTTCGGCCTTGGCCTGCGGGTAGAAGCGCCGCAGGGCTTCCAGGCGCTGTTCCATCGACTGCATCACTTCGCTGACCAGGTACTTGGTCAGGTCCATGTTGTCGCGGGCCACGGCCAGCATCGGGCCGATATTGCCCATGCGCACCGACAGCGGCAGGTCCATCAGCGAACCGTGCTTCAGGAACTTGGTGGTAAAGCCGGCATAAGGGCCGAACAGCAGCGAAGTCTTGCCGTCTACAACCCGGGTGTCCAGGTGCGGTACCGACATTGGTGGCGCACCCACGGCGGCCTGGCTGTAAACCTTGGCCTGGTGCTGCTTGACGATTTCCGGGTTGTCGCAGCGCAGCCACTGGCCGCTGACCGGGAAGCCGCCAAAACCTTTGCTCTCCGGGATGCCGGACATCTGCAGCAGCGGCAGGGCCGCGCCGCCGGCGCCCAGGAACACGAAGCGGGCGTCCACTTCACGGCTGCCGCCGCTGTTGACGTCCTTGATGCTGACGGTCCAACCGCTGCCGTTACGGCGCAGGCCGACGACCTTCTTGCTGTATTTGACCTGCGCGTCCGGCGCGTCACCCAGCAGCTTCAGCAGCTTCAGGGTAAGGGCGCCGAAGTTGACGTCGGTGCCTTTGGCCACGCGGGTCGCGGCGATGTGCTGGTCGGCAGGGCGGCCAGGCATCATCAGCGGCATCCAGTCGTTCATCACGGCCTTGTCTTCGGTGTACTCCATCTCGGAGAAGGCATGGTGCTGCTTGAGCAGCTCGAAGCGCTTCTTGAGGAAGGCAACACCCTTGTCACCCTCGACGTAGCTCAGGTGCGGGACAGGGTTGATGAACGCACGCGCCGAGCCGAAGTTGTCCTTCTTGCTCAGGTAGGCCCAGAACTGGCGCGAAACCTCGAACTGGGTGTTGATGTGCACGGCCTTCTTGATGTCGATGCTGCCATCGGCGGCCTGCGGCGTGTAGTTCAGCTCGCACAGGCCGGCGTGGCCGGTGCCTGCGTTGTTCCAGGGGTTGGAGCTTTCCGCGGCTCCGGAGTCCATCGCCTCGACGACCTCAAGCTTCAGGGTCGGGTCAAGCTCCTTGAGCAGTACGGCCAGGGTGGCACTCATGATGCCCGCGCCTACCAGTACCACATCAACCGATTCGTTCTGCGCCATTTAACGCGTCTCCACAATCTACAGCTACCTAATTGACAGCATAGGACCTGGGGTTGCCAGGGTCGCCATGTCCGGCTTTTCGCAGTTCTTGCAACTTCCGCGGACACCGCCAACCAGTCTTCGGGTTCAGGTATTGAACGCCGTTTGCCAGGGCTGCGGCAATTCGACTTATGGTCAAGGTGTCGTGCGTGCGTTATGGAGCGGGTCAGGCACTCATGCAGGATGAGCGCATTTGCCGCCTGTTCAGGGCTGTTCGGGACACATCTGCCGCTTTTACACATGCCAGACTGTTCATTTGCTCGCCACACTCTTGTGAAGTTGTGAAAACCGTTTTTTCACGCTCTTTTGGAGACGTGAACCTCAAAAAGGGACTGCGCGATGGCAACCCGCAGGTTCATGCAGCGTGAAGGGCCGGAAAAGCAGGCACGACAGCCGATGCAAGACCTGAGTGGAAGGCTCTCTGTGGGCGAAGCGTTGAAGTTGCCGGGGTCAATCGGCGAGTGCGGGGCCCGATCAGGAGACGTCCTTATAATCGGGGGGAGATTATAACGATGTCGCGGGCAGAAATGTCGCCATTCGTGGTTTTTATTGCAGCGTTTGTCAGGCCAGGCGCATGCGCGGCTGCCAGTGCTGGCTTGCACAGGCGCAAAGTACAGGCCCGGGCAGTGCATGAAAGCATTGTCACAAGCGGGCTGGGACCGATGACTGGCCGATGCGGGGCTGGGTATACTGTGCGCCTTAGCCGCATTTTCTGGAGAAACGCGCATGTTGCAACGTCTGTTGTTCGGTTTGCTTGCCGTGGCCAGCCTCAGCCTGGTCGGTTGTGCCCACAGCCCGCAACAACTCAACCCGCAACCCACGCTCAAGGCCCAACTCGCGCCGGTCGGTCATGGCCAGCCGGTGGTGGTCCGGGTGGTTGACGGTCGCCCATCGCAGTCGCTGGGTACCCGTGGTGGCATGTACCCTGAAACCAGCACCATCAGCGTCAGTGGCAACGACGTGGTGCCCAAGCTGCAGGCCCAGGCTGAAGCGGCTGTGCGCCTGCTCGGCTTCACGCCTACGGCCAACGCCTACAACGCGCCGCAGTTGACCGTGACCCTGGCCGAGCTGAAGTACCAGTCGCCCAAAGACAACCTGTACGTGACCGAAGCCACGATCGGTGCCACCTTCCGTGCCGACGTGAAGAATGGCGGCCGCAGCTACAGCGGCCGTTACGGCGCGTCGCTCGACCAGCGCTTTGGCATGGCACCGAACCAGGACACCAACACCCAGTTGGTAGGCGACGTTCTGAGCGATGCGCTGACCCGCATGTTCAAAGACCCGAGCATTGGCCAGATCCTGGCCCAGTAAGCCCTCTGCGCTGCTGAAAACCCGCTGCCTGGTCGCCAGGCAGCGGTTTTTTTTGTGCCTCGCCCACGCTTGCCGGTGGGGTGGCCGGCGCAGGTTCACGCCGCCTCTATGTGGAAATCCAGCAGGCTGAAGCCAGTGCCGGCGTCCACCTCCGGCAGGTCTGCATGCACATGCCCGCCCAGCGCGCAGTAGACCAGCCACTGGCGGTCTTGCACATTGATGGCAAAACCATCGATCAGCGCCTGTTGCTCCTCGCTTTGGGCAACGAGATAAAGGCGGTCCTGGTTTTCGGCGTGCAGCATGAAGTAGCTCCGGTTCATGGGAAGGTCGACAGGGTGGCCTGCTCAGATGACGAGCCGATGACAGATGAAATTAAATGACAGTTTGTCGCCAATGCCGGGCAGCGAAGGGCGAGTTGCGTAGAATGCGGGCCTTCGCCGTCGCTTACACCGAGGTTGCGTGATGTCCTTGCAAGTGCTTTGGGGTTTTCTGGCCGCCCATCCCACCAAGTTGATCAATGTGCTGGCGCTGCTGCTGACCTGCCCGGGCGGGTTGCTGCTGCAAAGCGCGCGGCGGCGCGCGGCCGAAACCCGCGAGAGCCTGGCGCTCGAGGAGGGGGTAGTGGATGCCTTCGACCTGCGGGTGCCCAAGTACTTCTACATTCTGGGCTTCGCTTGCCTGGCCATGGCGCTGCTGCTGTCCTGGCTCAGCACCTGGGTGTGAGATTGCGGGGCTGCAAGGCAGCCCCTGCAATCGGTCAGGCAACCGGCGCCTGCTGCCTGACCTGGTACTGGTTGCGCACCGGTGTCGCATACTGCAATACCAGGTACGGCCGCTGCTCTTCAGGGCAGGCCGCCAGCCGACGTTGCCATTCTTCCTTGGCCTTGGCCAGTTCGTCGGCCGGGAACACCTGTTCGGCGCCAGGTACCTGCAGGGCTTCGTCCTTACCCTCCCACATTGCGTAGGCCAGGTAATGCACCGGGAACAAGCGGTAGCCAGCCAGGATCTGGCGGTCGATCTCCGCGGCCAGCTGCTTGGTATCCTCGTAGTACTCGGTCACCGGTGGCGCGAAGTTGATGTGCACCCGGCCCTTGTAGCCGGTAATGCCCTTGGCAATGCTGTTGTCGTCCTCACCTGGGGCCTTCTGGTAGCTGCCAGTGGTGGCGCGGATATACAGCTCGCGGGCTTTGGCCTGGTCGCACGGGTCGTACTCGTAGCTGATCGACACCGGTGTCAGGTTCAGGCTCTGGATGACGGCGCCAAACGCCTCGTCCTTGCGGCTCATGTGGAACATCTTGAGGATCGCCGAGTCGGTGCGGTCGTCACCGTCCTTGGCGCGGCCCTCGGCCTGGGCGATCCAGATCGAGGTGGCGTCGTTGCGGATCGAGTGGTTGATGTAGGCCGAGAGCAGCTGATAAGCCGCCAGCTTTTCACGGCGCCCGCTGATCGAACGGTGCACGATGAAACTCTTGTTCAGGCGCATCATGTCGCTGACGAACGGCTTTTGCAGCAGGTTGTCGCCAATGGCGATGCGCGGCGTGGGCAGGCCGGCGTGGTACACCGCATAGTTGACGAAGGCCGGGTCCATCACGATGTCGCGGTGGTTGGCCAGGAACAGGTAGGCCGTACCTGCCTTCAACTGCTCCACCCCGGAATAGGTGACGCCGTCGGTGGCGCGGTCGATGGTCTGGTCAACGTAGTACTCGACCTTGTCCTGCAGGGTGGAAACGCAGGTCACACCGGCGAATTCCTTGCGCAGGCGGCGGGCGATCAGCGGTTTGAGCAGCCAGCCGAAAGCCCCGGCTGCCCGCGGGAAGCGGAAGTGGGTGAGGATATCGAGGAATGCCGGGTCGCTGAGCAGGCGGGCCAGAACCGCAGGTACCTCAGCGTCGTCGTAGGGTCGGATGGCATCGAATTCGCCCATCATGCTCTCTTGTTGGAAACGGCTAGGGTAATAAACAGGGGCAGGCTCCGAAAAACGGCTCGGACGCACACGGGCCCCGTAAACAGACCGACAATTATACGCATAAGTCACCCCGGAGGCCGCGATGCTCGAAACTGCGTTCTACGATTGCCCTTATTGCGGTGAAGAGGTCGAAACCACGGTGGACCTGTCCGGTGGCGATCAGGAGTACATCGAGGACTGCCAGGTGTGCTGCAGGCCGATTCGTTTCGTGCTGCAGGTGCATGGCGAGGAATGGATGCTGGATGTCTACGGCGAGAACGAATGATGCGGCGGATCTACGAACCGGAAAACCTGCTTGAAGCCGAAATGCTGGCCGGGATGCTCGCCAGTGAAGGCATCGCGGTGCAGGTGGTGGGCCGTGACCTGATCGGTGCAGTCGGCGAGCTGCCCATGCAAGGGTTGCTAGGGCTTGCGGTCGCCGATGAGCAGGCCGAGTACGCACGGCAGCTGATCGATGCGTACAATGAGGCCCAGCCACTGGTTGGCGACGAACCGGAGAGTATCCCCGGTACCTTGATCTGCTAGGTTCTGAATTCGCTCATGTGTGGACGTTACGCCCTGTTTCGCTGGCCCCAGGCCCTTGCCAGTCTGCCGGGGTTCCCCGCGGGCCAGCCGGCCCAATGGAATATCGCACCTGGGGCATCGGTGCTGATCCAGCGCCAGCTTGACGGCCAGCAGCAGCTGGCCATGGCGCGTTGGGGGCTGACCCCGGCGTGGCTCACCGACCTGTCCCGCACCCCCGCTCATGCCCGCGCCGAAACCCTGGCCGAGCAACCGATGTTCCGTGAGGCGTTTCGCCAGCGCCGCTGCCTGATGCCGGCCAACGGCTTTTACGAGTGGCGGGGCACGGTACGCAAGCGTCCTTATTGGCTGACGCCGGGGGAGGGCGCCTCGTTGTACTTTGCGGCCATATGGGAAGCCTACCCCGTGCAGGACCAGGTGTGGCTGAGTTGCGCGGTGGTGACCCAGGCGGCCATGAACCAGCGCCGGCCGCTGATCCTCGACGATGCGGGCCAGGCTGCCTGGCTCGATCCGGATACGCCGGTTACCCGCTTGCACGAACTGCTGGCCAGCCCGCCTGCGCCACTGCGCGAAAGGGCCTTGGCGAATTTCGTCAATGACCCGAAGCTGGATGCGCCGGAGTGTCTTACCCCGCTTTGATGGGTGGCCGGTGCTGGTGATGAAAATCTTCCCTGCGGCTATGGCGGCTACCGGCGAGTCGGCCTAGGATACGGCGCATGCAAAAAAGGGAGTGTTTTCATGCGTAAGTCTTTTGTCGTCAGCCTGTTGAGTGCTGGCATCGTGCTGGGCGGCTGCCAGGCGGTGAATACCACCAGTGGCGGTGCTGTCGGCGTCGAGCGCCAGCAGTACATGTTCAGCATGCTCTCCACCGATGAAGTCAACCAGATGTACGCCCAGTCGTACCAGCAGACCCTCGGTGAAGCCTCCAGCAAGGGGGTGCTCGACAAGTCCAGTGCCGATGCCAAGCGTGTGCAGGCCATCGCCAGCCGGCTGATTGCCCAGGCCCCCAAGTTCCGCCCGGATTCCGCGCAGTGGGACTGGCAAGTCAACGTGATCAAGAGCGACGAACTGAACGCCAACTGCGGCCCTGGCGGCAAGATCATCGTGTATACCGGCCTGATCGATCAGCTCAAGCTCACCGATGCGGAAATTGCCGCCGTTGTCGGTCACGAAATCGCCCACGCCCTGCGTGAGCACAGCCGCGAGGCGATGTCCAAGGCCTATGGTGTGGAAATGGCGCGCCAGGGGGCGGGTGCCATCTTTGGCCTGGGCCAGAACAGCATGGCCATGGCCGACACCGTGGTGAACTACGCCATGACCCTGCCCAACAGCCGGGCCAACGAAAACGAAGCCGACCTGATCGGCCTGGAGTTGTCGGCCCGTGCCGGCTACGACCCGAACGCCGCAATCACCTTGTGGAACAAGATGAGCAAGGCGTCCGAAGGCGCCCCGCCCGAGTTCATGAGCACTCACCCGGCATCTTCCAGCCGCATTGCCTCGCTGCAGGCGGCCATTCCGAAGGTGATGCCGCTGTATCAGGCCGCGGCCAAGCCATGATCGCCTGAAGCGTGGGGGCGCACGGCGCCCCCGTGTTTTCCGGTTACCCGACCCAGCCACTGGCCTTCATCGCCGAGTACACGGCCACGATCGCCAGTACGAAGAACGCCGCGGCCGCCAGGCGACGGATCAGCGTCAGCGGCAGCTTGTCGGCTGCAAAGTTGCCCGCCAGCACCACGGGTACGTTGGCAATCAGCATGCCCAGGGTGGTGCCGATGATGACCATGATCAGGTGCGGGTATTGGGCCGCCAGCATCACGGTCGCGACCTGGGTCTTGTCACCGATTTCGGCGAGGAAGAACGCAATCAGCGTGGTCAGGAACGGGCCGAAGCGGCGCGCCGGGTTCTCGTCATCGTCCATTTTGTCCGGTACCAGGGTCCAGAGCGCCGTGGCGGTGAAGCTCGCGGCCAGGATCCAGTGCAGGGCCGAATCGCTGAAGAAGCTACCGACCCACGCCCCTACGGCACCGGCTGCGGCATGGTTGGCCAGGGTGGCGGCGATGATACCGGCAATGATCGGCCAGGGCTTGCGGAAGCGCGCGGCGAGAATGAGTGCGAGCAGCTGCGTCTTGTCGCCGATTTCGGCGAGCGCAACGATGGCGGTGGGGACCAACAGAGATTCCAGCATCAGGATTCCTACGGGGGCGGGTCGACACGGCTATGACACGTACAGCCTTCCCGCCCCGGGTAAGGTGTGCGTGTCATAGGTCTTGTCAAACCCCGGATCCGTCTATGCGGATCTCTCCATGCACGTGGGCATGGGGGTCGCACGCGCCATGGTCTGTGGACCAAGTATGTTGACGCGTACCGGGCGAGCGGTGGGCTCGCGGGAGACTACTCCCCTAGGACGGAGCGGATTCTGCCTTGGCAAAACGCTTTCGGCAAGCGCTGTTTTCAGCCATGCACGGCCTGGTAGATTCGGAAGCCTTCCGCCTCGTCGCGTATCTGGCAGTTGCCCAGCGCCCCTTCGATCAGCGGCTGGTAGCGCAGGAAGCTATTGGCAACCAAGCGCATTTCGCCCCCTTTTCGCAGATGAACCGCCAATTTTCTCAGCAAGTTTTCCGAGGCCTGGTAATTGGTGTGCACCCCGGTATGGAACGGCGGGTTGCTAAGAATCAGGCTCAGGTCGAGCGGTGCTGCATCAATGCCATCACCGCTGATCACCTCACCTTCCAGGCCGTTCGCAGCCAGGGTCAGACGGCTGGCCGCCACGGCGAAGGCATCCACGTCCAGCAACGTCACCCGGTTGTGCGGGTAACGGCGCTTGACCGTGGCACCCAGCACCCCGGCACCGCAACCGAAGTCCAGCATGTGGCCGCTGGGCAGGTTGTCCAGGTGCTTGAGCAGCAGCGCAGTGCCGCGGTCCAGGCGGCCGTGGCTGAACACACCGGGCAGGCTGACCACTTGCAGCGGGCCGTCTTCCAGGGCCAGTTCGAAGCGCTGCGCCAGGCTCTGCAGCGGTGTCGCCTGCGGGGCCTGGTCGACCGTCACCTGCCACAGCTGGCAATGCCGCGCGCTGTCGAGCTTGCGCGGCTTGCCGAAAGCCTGCAACAGCTTGGCCGCGCCCTCGATGCCACCGCGTTTTTCACCGACCAGGTACAGCGCGCGACCCGCCAGGCGGGAAGCCAGGGCGTTGAGCAGGTAGGCGGCCAATTCGCGGGATTTGGGCAGGAACAGCACGGCGCTGTCGAACGCGCCCGCTGGGGGCTCTACGCCATACTGGCTGCGGCCCGCAAAGCGGCCTTCGAGCACGGCCTGGTCGCCGGCGTGCCACGACCAGGCGCGGGCTTCGGGCAACTGCCCGAGCAAGCCGTCGGCGGGGGCGCCTGCGAGCAGCAGCGGGCCCTGGAACAGCTCCGCCTGGCGGAGCAATACTTCACTGCGCGGATCCATGAACGACGCCTCCTGGAAAAAAGTGGCGCAGTGTAGCAGAGCCCGGCGCCTGGCTCAGCTGACCACGCGGCGTGGCTGCCCGGCGAAAAAGGCCTGGGCGTTCTCGCTGAGCTGGCCGACGATACGCTGGCGCGCCTCCACCGCGCCCCAGGCGCTGTGTGGGGTGATGATCAGGCGCGGGATACCGGCTTCGAGCAGCGGGTTGCCGTTGACCGGCGGCTCCACGCTCAATACGTCGGTGGCAGCGCCGCCCAGGTGGCCACTGCGAAGCGCATCGGCCAGGGCCTGCTCATCGATCAGGCCGCCGCGCGCGGTGTTCACCACCAGCGCCCCAGGCTTGAGCAGGGCCAGCTCGCGCGCCCCCAGCATGTGCCGGGTGTGCTCGTTCAAGGGGCAGTGCAGGGTCAGCGCGTCAACCTGCGGTAACAACGCCTCCAGCGGCAGCCGGTCGGCGCGCTGCGGGCGGCCGGGGATCAGCCCGCTCAGTACGCGCATGCCGAACGCTTCGGCCAGCCGCGCCACCGCGCCGCCCAACTCACCGTGGCCAAGCAGGCCAAGGGTTTTGCCCTGCAGTTCGACAATCGGGAAATCCAGCAGGCAGAACTGGTTGGCCTTGGCCCATTGCCCCTCTGCCACCGCCTGGTGGTAGTCGCACAGCCGCGTGGCCAGCGCCAGCAGCAGCGCGAGGGTGTGCTGGGCGACAGACGGCGTGCCGTAGCCCTGGCAGTTGCACACCGTGATGCCCTGGGCGCGGGCGGCGGCCAGGTCGACGTTGTTGGTGCCGGTGGCGGCCACCAGAATCAGCTTCAATTGCGGGTTGGCGGCCAGCACGGCGGCGTCGAGCACAACCTTGTTGCTGACCACTGCGACCGCGCCCTGCAGGCGCTCGGCGACCTGTTCCGGGGCGGTGGCGGCGAACAGCTCGAATTGGTCGAACTGCTGCTGCAGGGGCGACAGATCCAGGTCGCCGAGGTCCAGGGACTGGTGGTCGAGAAACACGGCGCGACGCGGGCTGGGCATGAACATCTCCTGGGCAGGGCGGGTTTGTGGTGGGGCTCCCGGCGCAGTGTCCAGCTCAACCTCGCCGCCCGTCAACGCCTTGCGGCTCATACCTTGGCCAGGCAAATCATTCCTTCGGCTGATTTGGCCGTCACATTGGCGAACTACAGTAACTCCCCAGATCAGCTCCCCACAGACTTTTCCGGCCCGCTTCCAAGAAAAGGGATACCCATGTTGCAGACCCGCATCATCAAGCCCGCCGAGGGCGCCTATGCCTATCCATTACTGATCAAGCGCCTGCTGATGTCTGGCAGTCGCTACGAAAAGACCCGCGAAATCGTCTACCGCGACCAGATGCGGCTGACTTACCCACAGCTCAACGAGCGTATCGCCCGGCTGGCCAACGTGCTGACCGAGGCCGGTGTGAAGGCCGGTGACACCGTGGCGGTCATGGACTGGGACAGCCACCGCTATCTGGAATGCATGTTTGCCATCCCGATGATCGGCGCCGTGGTGCATACCATCAACGTGCGCCTGTCACCCGAGCAGATCCTCTACACCATGAACCACGCCGAAGACCGTGTGGTGCTGGTCAACAGTGACTTTGTCGGCCTGTACCAGGCCATCGCCGGGCAGTTGACCACTGTCGACAAGACCGTACTGCTGACCGATGGCCCGGCCCAGGCCGCCGACCTGCCCGGGCTGGTGGGTGAGTACGAACAACTGCTCGCCGCCGCCAGCCCGAGCTACGACTTCCCCGACTTCGACGAGAACTCGGTGGCGACCACGTTCTACACCACTGGCACCACCGGCAACCCCAAGGGCGTGTACTTCACCCATCGGCAGTTGGTGCTGCACACCCTGGCCGAGGCTTCGGTCACCGGCAGTATCGACAGCGTGCGCCTGCTGGGCAGCGATGACGTCTACATGCCGATCACGCCGATGTTCCATGTGCATGCCTGGGGCATTCCCTACGCGGCCACCATGCTCGGCATGAAGCAGGTGTATCCCGGTCGTTACGAGCCCGAGATGCTGATCAGGCTGTGGCGTGAAGAGAACGTCACCTTCTCCCACTGTGTGCCGACCATCCTGCAGATGCTGCTCAATTGCCCGACTGCCCAAGGCCAGGACTTCGGCGGCTGGAAGATCATCATCGGCGGCAGCTCGCTGAACCGGTCGGTGTACCAGGCGGCGCTGGCCCGCGGCATCCAGCTGACCGCAGCGTACGGCATGTCCGAGACCTGCCCGCTGATATCCGCCGCGCACCTGAACGACGAGTTGCAGGCCGGCAGTGAGGATGAGCGCGTCACCTACCGTATCAAGGCCGGGGTGCCGGTACCGTTGGTGGAGGCGGCGATTGTCGACGGCGACGGCAACTTCCTGCCCGCCGATGGCGAAACCCAGGGCGAGCTGGTGCTGCGTGCACCGTGGCTGACCCAGGGTTACTTCAAGGAGCCGGAAAAGAGCGAAGAGCTGTGGCTGGGCGGCTGGCTGCACACCGGCGACGTCGCCACCCTCGACAACATGGGTTACATCGACATACGCGACCGTATCAAGGATGTGATCAAGACCGGTGGCGAGTGGGTGTCGTCACTCGACCTGGAAGACCTGGTCAGCCGCCACCCGGCCGTGCGTGAAGTCGCGGTGGTGGGGGTGGCCGACCCGCAGTGGGGCGAGCGCCCGTTTGCCCTGCTGGTGGTGCGCGAGGGCATGGCGATCGATGCGAAAGCGCTGAAGGACCACCTCAAGCCGTTCGTCGAGCAAGGCCATATCAACAAATGGGCGATTCCCAGCCAGATCGCCGTTGTTACTGAAATTCCCAAGACCAGTGTCGGCAAGCTGGACAAGAAGCGCATTCGCCAGGACATCGTGCAGTGGCAGGCCAGCAACAGCGCCTTCCTGTCCACCCTGTAAACCCGGGGCGGGTCGCGTGCGACAGAACGCGACCCGCGTTCTAGAGCGGCTGGCGCCTTGCCAAATGGTAAAAATGCGCCATCCTTGAGCACTGCCAGCACGCGATCAAGGAAAAAACCCAAAGAGTGGTTGGCACGGAGCGCAAATCACACTTTAGAGGGATCAAGCGCCTGTGCCTTGCTGGCTATAGTCGGGGCCAGGGGATTTTCAGGAATGGGGGAGGGCGTCACGCGCTAGCCGTGCCGCCGCAGGCGCAAGCCTGCAAACCGGTCACTCGGGCCGTTCTTGAAAGGACTCACTGCCATAACAATAAAGTACATGGAGTAGCGTCGATGAAATCTGCAAATCCGTTCTGGCGCCGGGCCAAGCTGCCCTTGGCCGTCAGCATCGCTTCCACGCTCGCAAGTCCTGCTTTCGCTGTCAGTTTCAACATCGGTGAAATCGAAGGCCAGTTCGACTCGTCGCTCTCCATTGGCGCCAGCTGGTCGACCGCCAACCCCAACCGGAACCTGATCGGGGTGAACAACGGCGGCAAGGGCCTGTCGCAGACCTCCGACGACGGTCACCTGAACTTCAAGAAGGGCGAAACCTTCTCCAAGATCTTCAAGGGTATCCACGACCTGGAGCTCAAGTACGGTGATACCGGCGTATTCGTGCGCGGCAAGTACTGGTATGACTTCGAGCTGAAGGACGAAGGTCGCGAATTCAAGGACATCAGCGATTCCAACCGCAAGGAAGGGGCCAAGTCGTCCGGCGCCGAACTGCTCGACGCCTTCGTCTACCACAACTACTCGATCGGTGATCAGCCGGGCTCGGTTCGCCTCGGCAAGCAGGTGGTCAGTTGGGGCGAAAGTACCTTCATCGGTGGCGGCATCAACGCGATCAACCCCATCGACGTGTCGGCGTTCCGCCGCCCGGGTGCCGAGATCAAGGAAGGCCTGATTCCGGTCAACATGTTCTACATCTCCCAGAGCCTGACCGACAACCTGTCGGCCGAAGCCTTCTATCAGCTGGAGTGGGACCAGACGGTCGTCGACAACTGCGGCACGTTCTTCTCGCAACCCGACATCATCGCCGATGGCTGTACCGACAACCTGCGCGTGCTCAACAGCAGCCGCACGGTACCGGGCGCCGCCCAGCAGTTTCTTGCCACGCGCGGTGTGAACATCAACGAAGAGGGCGTGATGGTGCGCCGTGGTGCCGACCGCGATGCGCGTGACAGCGGGCAGTTCGGTGTGGCTATGCGCTACATGTTCGAGCCGCTGGACACCGAGTTCGGTGCCTACTTCATGAACTACCACAGCCGTGCGCCAATCTTCAGCGCCACAGGGGCCGCACCTTCGGTATTTGCAGGGCTCAGCGCGCTGCCTGCGCAACTGCGGGCGCTGGCGCCGCTGATCGTGGCCGGCAATTCCGAGTACTTCGTCGAATACCCGGAAGACATTCGCCTGTATGGCTTGAGCTTCTCCACCACATTGCCCACTGGCACCGCCTGGAGCGGCGAAATCAGCTACCGGCCCAACGCACCGGTGCAGCTCAATACCACGGACATCCTGTTTGCCGGGGTTCGCCCGATTGGGGGCGCGTTGAGCAACGCCTCGCTGCTGACAGGCACCCCTGGCCAGGACCTGCATGGCTACCGTCGCAAGGAGATCACTCAGTTCCAGACGACCCTCACGCACTTCTTCGACCAGGTGATGGGCGCCAGCCGCATGACCGTGGTCGGTGAGCTGGGTGTGACCCACGTCGGTGGCCTGGAGAACGCGCACGATACCCGCTACGGCCGTGACCCGGTATTCGGCCCAGGCCCGTTGCCCGCCACCGGCGGCGCAGATACCTGCCAGGCACTCAACAGCAGCACCATCGCCGGCGCGGGTGCGGGGGCCTCCACCGCGAACCTGAACCGCAATTGCGAGAACGACGGCTACACCACCAGCACCTCGTGGGGCTACCGCGCCCGCGTGATCTGGGACTACAACGACGTGTTCGCCGGGGTCAACCTGAAACCGAGCGTGGCCTGGTCGCACGACGTGTCGGGCTATTCGCCAGGCCCTGGCGGCAACTTCGAGGAAGGCCGCAAGGCAGTCAGCCTGGGCCTGGACGCCGAGTACCAGAACACCTACACGGCGAGCCTGTCGTACACCAACTTCTTTGACGGCAAGTACAGCACCGTGGATGACCGCGACTTCGTCGCCCTCAGCTTCGGCGTGAACTTCTAAGCCCACAGATCCAGGACAACACGACATGAACAAGACCAGAAGTCTGCTGCAAGCCGGTGTGCTGGGCCTGTCCCTGCTGGCGACCAGCGTCATGGCTGCGGTATCCGCCGACGAGGCGGCCAAGCTGGGTAGCACGCTGACCCCGATGGGCGCCGAAAAGGCCGGTAACGCCGATGGTTCGATCGGCCCATGGCAGCCCTTGTCGAAAACTGCAGGCAGCGTCGATGGCAAAGGCTTCCTGTCCGACCCGTACGGCAGTGAGAAGCCACTGTTCACCATCACTGCGCAAAACGCCGAGCAGTACAAGGACAAGCTCTCGCCAGGCCAGATGGCCATGCTCAAGCGTTACCCGGACACCTTCAAGATCCCGGTATTCAAGACCCACCGCGGTTCCACCGTGCCTGCCGACGTGTTCGCCGCCATCAAGGAGAACGCCACCAAGACCACCCTGGTGGAAGGCGGCAACGGCCTGAGCAACTTCCGCACCGCGATACCGTTCCCCATTCCGAAAAACGGCCTGGAGGTGATCTGGAACCACATCACCCGCTACCGGGGTGGCAGCGTCAGCCGCCTGGTTACCCAGGCCACGCCGCAACAGAACGGCTCCTTCAACCCCGTGTACTTTTCCGACCAGTTCGTCTTCCGCGACAAGATGAAGGATTACGACCCGAACAACCCGGGCAACATCCTGTTCTACTTCAAGCAGGAAGTTACCGCCCCGGCGCGTCTGGCCGGTACCGTACTGCTGGTGCACGAAACCCTCGACCAGGTCAAGGATCCGCGCAAGGCCTGGATCTACAACGCCGGCCAGCGCCGAGTGCGCCAGGCGCCACAGGTGTCGTACGACGGCCCGGGTACCGCCGCCGATGGCCTGCGTACGTCGGACAACCTGGACATGTACAACGGCGCGCCAGACCGCTATGACTGGAAGCTGGAGGGCAAGAAGGAGCTGTACATCGCCTCCAACGCCTTCAAGCTCGATGACCCCAAGCTCAAGTACACCGACATCATCAAGGCCGGGCACATCAACCAGGACCTGACCCGTTATGAGCTGCGCCGTGTCTGGCATGTGGTCGCCACACTGAAGCCGGGGCAGCGGCATATCTACGCCAAGCGTGACTTCTACATTGACGAAGACACCTGGCAGGCCGCAGTGATCGACCAGTACGATGGCCGTGGCCAGCTGTGGCGCGTGTCCGAGGCGCATGCCCAGCCTTACTACAATGTCGAGGTACCGTGGTACACCCTGGAGGCCATCTACGACCTGCAGTCTGGTCGTTACCTGGCGCTAGGTATGAAGAACGAAGAGAAGCGTGCTTATGACTTCGGCTTCAGTGCCAGCAAAGCCGACTTCCAACCGGCGGCGCTGCGCCAGTCCGGCATTCGCTGAGCAGAACGCATTCAAGCGCCGGTTTACCGTAATGTTGTTCACTTGTGTGTGATGTCACACTGATTGGGGCTGCTGCGCAGCCCATCGCGACACAAGGCCGCTCCTACCAGGACCGTGCAGTTCTTGAGGCCTGCGCTGTACCTGTGGGAGCTGGCTTGCCTGCGATGGGCCGCAATGCGGCCCCAGTTGCTTGAGCGAACAGCATTACCGGTTTACCGGGGCGTTTTCATTGGCGGCTCCATGCCTTCGGCGTGCAAGCCTGAACGGGCGATAAGTCCGCTGAATACCTGCCCAAACCCGCCCCCCACCCCCGTGTCCATCAGGCATGTCGCTTTTTGTCGCAGTCTTTTCCACGGCAATTGTTTCCATCATCTTCAAATGCGTAGCGTTACCGGCTAGTCTCGCAGGCATCCATATCGCCGTAGTCTTCCAACCAGAACGAGCCGGCCATGACAGAACTGTCCCGCACGCATGGATTCGCGACTCAGGCCTTGGGCCTGATGGACGGGCGTTTCTTCCGGCCGCCATTGCCGGACGGGCACGTGCCGCGCCCGCGTTTGTGCCAGCGCTTGTACGCCGGCCTTGGTGGCCGCTTGCTGCTGGTCAATGCGCCGGCCGGCTTCGGCAAGAGCTCGCTGGCCATCGAGTTCTGCGAGTCGCTGCCCGATCACTGGCGCAGCCTCTGGCTGGGCCTGAGCCAGCGCGATGCCGACCCTGGGCGCTTTCTCGAGCGGCTGCTCGAAGGCCTGCAGCAGTACTGCCCGGCCTTGGGCGGCCAGGCCATGGGCCTGTTGAAAATGCGCCAGCGCCATCAGCCATTCGCCTTCGAGGAGTGGCTCGATGGCCTGCTCGACGAGCTGGCGCAGTACCTGCGTGCCGATACGCCGTTGCTGCTGGTGCTCGACGACTATCACCTGGCCCAGGGGCCGGTACTCGACCGCTGCCTGCAGTTTTTCCTCAACCATTTGCCGCCGGGCCTGGTGTTGCTGGTTACCAGCCGGCAGCGGCCGGACTGGCACCTGGCACGTCTGCGCCTGTCACGGCAGTTGGTCGAGCTCAACGAACAGGAGCTGCGGCTGACCGCCGAAGAAGCGCTGGCGGTGATCGGTCGCCAGCCCAACGGCTTGCGAGGCCAGGCGCTGGACAACCTGATCCAGCGCAGCGACGGGTGGGTGGCAGGGTTGCGCTTCTGGCAACTGGCGGTCAGCGAGAGCGCCGACGAGCAGGCCTTGCCACAGGCCCTGCACGGGGGCGAGGGCCTGATCCGCGACTATCTGCTCGAAGAGGTCATCGACATGCTGCCTGCCGACGTGCAGGCCTTCCTCGATGAAACCGCCTGCCAGGAGCGTTTCTGTGCCCCGCTGTGCGATGCATTGCGGGGGCGCGACGACAGCGCCGCGATCCTGCGCTTCTTGCAGGCACACCAGGTGTTCCTGGTACCGCTTGACGAGCATGGCCACTGGTTCCGCTACCACCACCTGTTCTCCGACCTGCTGCGCAGCCGCCAGGCCAGTGAGCCACTGGCTGACCTGCACCTGCGTGCCTGCCGCTGGTTCGAGCGCCAGGGGTTGCTGGATGAAGCCGTGGAGCAGGCCCTGCGTGCCGGCCACCTCGACGTCGCTGCCGACCTGGTACAGAGCCTGTCCGAGGAACAACTGCTGGCCGAACAGAATGTCGGCATGCTGCTGCGCTGGAAGATGGACCTGCCCGACAGCCTGCTGATCAGCACCCCGCGGCTGATCGTGCTGTACAGCTGGGCGCTGGGCCTGGCCTGCCAGCTGGACGCGGCTGAAGAACTGGCAGGCCACCTCAGCCGCTTCCTGCCTGCACCTTCGGCGACCGCGCAAAAGTCCATGCTGGCCCAGTGGCTGGCACTGAGCGGTGTCATCGCCCGTGGCCGCGGAGATCGTGAGCGGACCCTGGCCTATTGTGGCGAAGCCCTGCAGAGCCTGCCCGGCAAGCGCTATGGGCAGCGCCTGGTCTGTTTGTCGACGTTGTCCAACCTGGCGATTGCCGATGGCGACTTCTGGCGCGCCCGTGGCTGGAACCGTGAGGCGCTGGAGCTCGCCCAGCGGGTCGGCAACCCGTTGTTCGAGGCGTTGGCGCATTATGACCGGGCGCGGGTGTTGCACGCCCGTGGCGAGGTGCTGCGCGCACTGGATGAAGTGCGCCAGGGGCTGCAGCGTCTGCAAGGGCTCTCGGCGCAGAGGCTGTATGCGGTGCGCGCCCGCCTGACGCTGTATGAAGGCTACCTGCTGGTCTCGCGCCTGCAACCGGCCCAGGGCCGTGCACGCTTGCGCGCGGGGTTGGGCGAGGCACGTGCCTGCCGCGACATCAGCGTGCTTATCGGCCACTGCGTGATTGCCACCCTCGATGGGCGCGACGGGCAGTTCGCCGAGGCCTTTGCCGAACTGGCCGAGGCAGAGCGGCTGATGCATATCTGGGACGTGCCGCCGGTTTACTACCTGGCCATGATCACCCTGGTCAAATGCGAGCTGTGGCTGGCCCAGGGGCGCGTCGACCTGGCCGAGTCCTGGTTGCTGCGCCTGGGCCAGACCTATGGCGGTGAGCAGCCGGCGGCGGCGCCAGAGTTTCACCCGCTGCTGCCGGTGCATATCGCCCTGCAGCAGGCGCTGCTCGAACGTGTGCTGTCACGCCGCACAGAGGCGCTCGAGCGCCTGGCCGGGCTGGTGGAGCGCGGCCAGGCCAGCGGCGGCATGATGCTCACCGTCAGCGCGCTCAGCCAGTGGATGCTGCTGTTGCTGGACGAAGGCCGCGATGGCCATGCCGCGCAGTTGCTGCCCGGCTTGCTGGAGGCCGCACGCGGGGGCGTGCTGCAACCGTTCCAGCCGTTGCTGCAACGGCACCCGCAGTGGCTGCAGGAGCAGTTGCTGGCCAGGGCCGGCTGCCCGGTGCAGGCCGACCTGCTGGGGCATTTGCCAGCGTTGCCAAGCGCCCCATGCGGTAGCAGCGAGGCCCTGAGCGGGCGGGAGCTGGCAGTGCTCGAACTGATCGCCCAAGGCTGCTCCAACCAGCAGATCAGCGAGCGCTTGTTCATTTCCTTGCACACGGTCAAAACCCACGCCAGCCATATCAACAGCAAGCTGGGCGTGGAGCGGCGGACCCAGGCTGTGGCCAAGGCCAAGTCACTGGGGTTGCTGGCGTAGTGCTGGCGGTGCTGGCTACCGCCCGTTAAAGTAATGGCCTCGGGCCATGTTCGCGGCCGATAATGCTCGATGCTCATCTTTCCCGGCCAGCTGCCGATACAGCGATCGGTGGCATCGCCTCGCGCGATTTTTCAATCATTCCAGGGCAGGTCGTGTTGATGCTGCAGTACGGGCAAAAGAGCTTTCTGATCGTCGACGATTTCACCGACTTTCGCACGTCGACCCGGTCCATGTTGCGCGAGTTGGGTGTGCGCGACGTCGACACCGCCGACAGCGGCGAGCAGGCGCTGCGCATGTGCGCGCAGAAGCGCTATGACTTCATCCTGCAGGACTTTCACCTGGGCGATGGCAAGAAGAACGGCCAGCAGGTACTCGAAGACCTGATCATCGACAAGCATATCAGCCATGAGTGCGTGTTCATCATGGTCACCGCCGAGAGCAGCCAGGCCATCGTTCTCAGTGCCATCGAGCACGAGCCCGACGCCTACCTGACCAAGCCGTTCAACCGCGTGGGGCTGGCCCAGCGGGTCGAGAAGCTGTTCCAGCGCAAAACCCTGCTCAAGCCGATATTGCAGGCGCTGGACCGCAACCGCCCGGGCGAGGTGCTGGCGGCATGCGCCGAGCTGTGCAAACGGGACCCGCGCCTGGCACCGCTGTGTCTGCGCTACCGGGCCGATGCCTTGCGCAACCTCAACCGCTTCGATGAGCTGGAGAAATTCCTCAAGGCCATTCTCGCCAGCCGCCCGCAACCGTGGGTGTACGCGGCGCTGGGGGCCTTGATGCACAAACGTGGCCAGAATGCCCAGGCCCAGGGCGTATACGAGCAGGCGCTCAAAGCCTTCCCGATCATGCCAGCCTTGTACGATGGCATGGCCGAAGTGCTGGTGGCCCAAGGCGAAAGCAAGCGTGCGCAGAGCCTGCTGGAAGAGGCAGTGCGCCTGTCGCCATTGTCGGTGCGGCGGCAGTCGACCCTGGGCAAGCTGGCGCTGGAAAACGAAGACTTCGAAAGCGCTTCCAAGGCCTTCCGCCATGCGGTGAACCAAGGGCAGAGTTCGCGCTACAAAGACCCGGAAAACAACCTGGGCCTGGTGCAGGCGCTGATGAGCAAGAATGCAGGCTTTGGCCTGGACGCCCGTACCCGCGTCGAGATCAACACCACGCTCAGCGAAGTGGCCAAGGAAAACCCCGAAGACCAAGGCTTGCAGGTGCGTGCGCGGATGATGAAGGCCGCCAGCCTGCAACAGGCCGGTGACCCGGAAACGGCTGCCAAGCTGACCGATCAGGCCATTCTGCGCCTGGACAAGATGAACCAGTTCTTCTCGGTCGATTCGGCCCTCACCGTCGCCGCGCAGTTGCAGGCGATGGGCCAGGAAGCCGCCGCCATCGGCGTACTGAAAAGCTGTGTGGAAAGTTATGGCGATGACCTCAAGGTCATGGAAAGAGTGGGCAAGTTGACGGACGACCCGAGTGTGCTCAACGCCATTACCGAAGCGGTCACCCTCAATCGCCAGGGTGTGCGCAGTTACCAGGGAGGGCAGCTCGGCGAGGCGTTGCAACTGTTCCGCAAGGCGCTGGGTCTACAGCCCAGGAACATCAGCATCGCCCTGAACACCGCCCAGGCGCTGCTGCGCATTGGTGGTGAAACCCCCCAGCCCGCGATCATGCAGGAATGCCGCGACGCCTTGACCAGCGTGGCCGGTATCCCTGCCAGCGACAATCGCTATGACCGTTACCGCAAACTGCACATCCGAGTGTTCGGCGCATGAATCAAGACAATCAGGGGCTGGATTTTTCCACGGTGATCGCCTCCACCGTGCACGACCTCAAAAGCTCCCTGGCGGCGTTGATCCAGTGCCACGGCCAGTGGGTGGAGCGCCTGCCCGAGGAACTGCGCGGCGGGGCCGAGCAAGGGATCATGGAGCATGAGTTTCGTCACCTCAACGGCATGCTGGTGCAGCTGCTGGGGTTGTACAAGCTTGGTGTGAACCAGCTGCCGGTGTGCCCGGACTACCACGAACTGGACGACTTCATCGAGGCCCAGCTGGCGGCGCATGAGGAAGTGCTCAAGCACAACGATATTCTCGCCACCTGGCGCATCGACACGGATAACCCGCTGGGTTTCTTCGACCGCGAGCTGGTGGCCTCGGTGATCGCCAACGTCATCACCAATGCCACACGTTTTGCCGGGCATGCGTTGTTGATCAGCATCGAGGAGGCCGACAACCAGCTGGCCATTTGCGTGAACGATGACGGCCCGGGTTATCCACAGCGCATGCTCGACCGCCAGGAGGAATATACCCAGGGTATCGACTCGACCAGCGGCAGCACCGGCCTGGGGCTGTACTTTGCTGCACGCATTGCCGCGCTGCATGAAAGTGGCGGGGTGCGTGGGCGCATCGAGATCTCCAATGGCGGTGCACTGGGCGGAGGCTTGTTCAAGTTGTTTCTGCCGTAGGGATTGGGGTGCACCTGCCGGCTTTTCCTGGCAGGCTTTGCGCAGAACCCCGGCTTTACCTGCGAGAACACCATGACCCAAGCCCTGCCTGCGCTCATCCGCGAAACCTTCCCTGTCGGGCCTTTGCAGTGCAACTGCACGCTCATCGGCGACCCGTTGAGCAAAAAGGCCATCGTCGTCGACCCGGGCGGTGATCCAGACAAGATCCTGGCCCGCCTGCAGGTCCATGGCCTGACACTGGTGAGCATCATCCACACCCACGCCCACTTCGATCATTTTCTTGCCTCGGGCAAGCTCAAAGCGCTGACCGGCGCCACGCTGCATCTGCACAAGGCCGACCAGGCGCTGTGGGACAACCTGGAGATGCAGTGCCAGATGTTCGGCGTGCCCTATACCCCGGTGCCGTCGCCTGATCGCTGGCTGGCCGATGACGAAGAACTGCCGTGCGGCTGCGGCGTGGCCTTGCATACACCCGGGCACACGCCTGGCTCGATGAGCTTCTGGTTCGCCGACGCCAAGCTGTTGATCGCAGGTGACACCTTGTTCCGCCGGGGTATTGGCCGTACCGATTTGTGGGGTGGCGACCAGCGGGCCATCGTGCGCTCGATCAAGGAGCGGCTGTACCGGCTGGACGAGGAGGCCACCGTGGTCACCGGCCATGGGCCTGATACCCGGCTGGGTGACGAGATGCGCGAAAACCCGTTCGTGCGTGCCTGATGGCACATGAAGGCGCTTTCATGGAATTTTTCGTTGCCGGTGCGTTCCAAGGCTGGCATAGATGCATTTGCGATCTGTCGCATTCATGAATTGAGTAGGAGCTTGTCCATGTTCACCATGCGTCGTCTGATTATCGTCGCAACTGCCGCTGCCCTGATGACCGGCTGTGCCAGTCAGAACCCTTACGACAACCAGGGGCAGGCGCAGGGCTCTACTGGGATGAGCAAGACTGCCAAGTACGGTGGCCTGGGTGCGCTGGCCGGTGCGATCGCCGGTGCCGCCATCGACCACAACAACCGTGGCAAGGGCGCCCTGATCGGCGCTGCCGCCGTGGGCGCTGCCGCCGCCGGTTATGGCTACTACGCCGACAAGCAGGAAGCCGAGCTGCGCGCACAAATGGCCAACACCGGTGTGGAAGTGCAGCGCCAGGGTGACCAGATCAAGCTGATCATGCCGGGCAACATCACCTTCGCCACCGATTCGGCCAACATCGCGCCAAGCTTCTACCAGCCGCTGAACAACCTCGCCAGCTCGTTCAAGCAGTTCAACCAGAACACCATCGAAGTGGTCGGTTTCACCGACAGCACCGGCAGCCGCCAGCACAACATGGACCTGTCCCAGCGCCGGGCGCAGGCCGTCAGCACCTACCTGACTTCGCAGGGTGTGGACAGCTCGCGCCTGTCGGTACGTGGCATGGGCCCGGACCAGCCGATCGCCAGCAACGCCGATGCCAATGGCCGTGCGCAGAACCGCCGTGTCGAAGTGAACCTGAAGCCGATTCCAGGCCAGCAGTATGACCAGCAGCAGGGCCAGGTGCAGCAGTATCCCTGAATAGGCATTGGGGCCGCGTTGCGGCCCCGTTTGTTTCAGCGCCCTACGCTGGCCTGAATCGCCGTGAGGGCAATGGTATGGACGATATCGTCCACCTGCGCCCCGCGTGGCAGATCGTTCACCGGCTTGCGCAGGCCCTGCAGCATTGGCCCCAGGCTGACCCCGTCGGCACTGCGCTGCACCGCCTTGTGCGTGGTATTGCCGGTGTTCAGGTCGGGGAATACGAAGACCGTGGCGCGCCCGGCCACCTGGCTGGTGGGCGCCAAGTCCCGGGCAATTGCCGGGTTGGCTGCAGCGTCGTATTGCAGCGGCCCATCGATCAGCAAGCCTTGCGTGGCGGCCTGCGCCAGGCGGGTCGCCTCGCGCACTTTCCCCACTTCCTCATCGCTGGCCGAATCGCTTGAATAACTGATCATCGCCACCCGTGGCGCGATGCCGAAGGCTTGCGCCGATTCGGCACTTTGCCGGGCGATTTCCGCCAGTTCGGCGGCGCTTGGGTGAGGGTTCATCACGCAGTCGCCGTACACCAGTACCTGCTCGGGGAACAGCATGAAGAACACCGACGATACCAGGCTCGCCCCCGGCGCGGTCTTGATCAACTGCAGGGCAGGGCGGATGGTGTTGGCGGTGGAATGCACCAGCCCCGACACCAGGCCGTCCACCTCATCCAGGGCCAGCATCATGGTGCCGATCACCACCGGGTCTTCCAGTTGCTGCTCGGCCATCGGCGCGTTGAGGTTCTTGCTTTTGCGCAGCTCCACCATCGGCTCCACATAGCGCCCGCGAATCAGCTCCGGGTCCAGTATTTCCAGGCCTGGTGGCAGGGTGATGCCCTGCGCGCGGGCGACGGCGTCGACATCCTCGGGCTTGGCCAGCAGCACGCAGCGGGCGATGCCACGGGCCTGGCAGATGGCCGCTGCCTGTACCAGCAGCGGCTCTGCACCTTCTGGCAGAACGATGCGCTTGTTTGCCTGCTGCGCGCGCTGGATCAACTGGTAGCGGAACACCGCCGGCGACAGGCGCAGCTCGCGCGGGGTGCCACAACGTTGGTGCAGCCAGGCTGCGTCGAGGTGGCTGGCGACAAAGTCGGTAATGAACTCGGCGCGTTCGCGGTCGTCCACCGGGATTTCCCGGTTGAGCGAATTGAGCTGGTTGGCGGTGTCGTACGAACCGGTACTGACCGACAGGATTGGCAGGCCCGCCTGCAGCGCGCCGCGGCACAGCCCGAGGATGCGAGCGTCCGGTTTGCTGTCACTGGTCAACAACAGGCCGGCCAGCGGGACGCCATTGATCGCAGCCAGGCTGACGGCCAGGATGATGTCATCGCGGTCGCCCGGTGTGACGACCAAGGTGCCGGAGGTGAGCAGTGGCACGGTATTGGCCACGGTGCGCGCGCAGATGATGATCTTGCTCATGCGCCGTTGTTCGTAATCGCCGGCATTGAGCACCTGGGCGCCAAGCAACTCGGCCACGTCGCGGGTGCGCGGTGCGTTCAGCTCGGGCTGATAAGGGATGCAGCCCAGCAGGCGAAAGTCATTGCCGCGCAGCAGCGGCGAGTGTTCGCGCAGGCGGGTGGCGAAGTCGGCCATGCTTTCGTCGGTGCGGACCTTGTTGAGGATCACCCCCAGTACTTTCGGGTCGCGTGGGCCGCCGAACAGTTGCGCCTGCAGTTCGACCCGCCCGGACAGCTCGCTGAGCACTTCGTTTTCCGGCGCCGAGACCAGGATCACCTCGGCATCCAGGCTCTTGGCCAGGTGCAGGTTGACCCGCGCGGCATAGCTGGCGTGGCGCGTGGGCACCATGCCTTCGACCACGACCACGTCATTGCCGATGCAGGCTTGCTGGTAAAGTCGGATGATTTCTTCCAGCAGTTCGTCCAGTTGGCCATCGCCGAGCATGCGCTCGACCTGGGCCAGGCTCATGGGCACGGGGGGCTTGATGCCGTGGGTACGGGCGACCAGTTCGCTGGAGCGTTCGGGGCCGGTGTCGCCCGGGTGGGGCTGGGCGATGGGCTTGAAGAAACCCACCTTCAGCCCGGCCCGTTCCAGGGTACGCACCAGGCCCAGGCTGATCGACGTCAGGCCGACACCAAAGTCGGTCGGCGCAATGAAAAATGTCTGCATGCGTGCTTCTCGAAATAAGCGGTGCAAGAAATTAACGGCCAAGGGTAGCGCTATCGGCCCCTTGTGCGCACCAGCCACATGCGAACGGCTGGCCGAGACGCTGCAGGCGCTGGGCCGGGTCGAGCACCCACGGGCGTGCCTGCCACGGCGGTTGGTGGCGCAGGTGCTGGGTGTGGCCGCAGGACAGCTCGGCTACCCAGTGGCCTTCTTCGTCCTGGTGAAAGCCGATGATCCGACTGATGGACCGTTGCTGCACGCCAGTGCGTTCGCAATCGGGCGATGGCTTGGTTACACTGGTGCGCTCTACATTCTTTTGCAAAAGGTCTTGCCCCATGCTGATCGCCGCCAACAAGGCTGTCTCCATCGACTATACCCTGACCAACGACGCCGGGGAGACCATCGACAGCTCCGCCGGTGGCGCGCCGCTGGTTTACCTGCACGGTGCCGGCAACATCATCCCAGGCCTGGAAAAAGCCCTGGAAGGCAAGCAAGCTGGTGACGAACTGGAAGTTGCCATCGAGCCGGAAGACGCCTACGGCGAATACCTGGCCGAGCTGGTCAGCACCCTGAACCGCAGCCTGTTCGAAGGCGTCGACCAGCTGGAAGTGGGTATGCAGTTCCACGCTTCGGCGCCGGATGGCCAGATGCAGATCGTGACCATCCGCGACGTGGACGGCGACGACATCACCGTTGACGGCAACCACCCGCTGGCTGGCCAGCGTCTGAACTTCAAGGTCAAGGTCGTCAACGTGCGTGACGCCAGCGACGAAGAAATCGCTCACCGTCACATCCACGGTGAAGGTGGCCATCACCACTGATTTTCTGCGCTAAGCTCAGAAAGTCGCCAGGCGCTCGGGCAAGCCGATCTGCCTTCCTACGGGAGGTGGGCGGTTTGAACGGGCGCCTTTTTAGTGGGCGCGATTTGCCTGCGCGGCAACCCGGAAGCTGAGAGGGGGGTTCATCATGAGTGCATTTCACGAGCTGAAACTGGAGGCGCTGAACGGCGGGGAGCTGCCCCTCGCACCGTTCAAGGGCCAAGTGGTGCTGGTGGTCAACGTCGCTTCCAAGTGTGGTCTCACGCCGCAATACAAGGCCCTGGAAAACCTCTATCAGGTTTACAAGGACAAGGGCTTCAATGTGCTTGGCCTGCCGTGCAACCAGTTTGCCGGGCAAGAGCCTGGCAGTGAAAAGGAAATCCAGGACTTCTGCAGCCTGAACTACGGGGTGAGCTTCCCGCTGGCGGGCAAGCTAGAGGTCAACGGGGCGCAGCGCCATTCGCTGTATCGCCTGCTGGCGGGCGAGGGCGCGGAGTTCCCCGGCGACATTACCTGGAACTTCGAAAAGTTTCTGGTGGGCAAGGACGGCCGAGTGCTGGCGCGTTTTTCTCCCCGCACGGCGCCAGATGACCCGGCGGTGGTGCAGGCCATCGAGAAAGCGTTGGCCTGACGCGGCCCCTCTGTAGGCGCGGCCTTGTGTCGCGATCGGGCTGCAGAGCAGCCCTTCGATAGTTGCAACAATGCCGATATTCGGGGGCCGCCTTGCGGCCCGATCGCGACACGAGGCCGCTCCTACACAGATCGCGTAGCACCCAGCCTCGAAGCAGGTGAAGTCGCAGCCTGGTTCCGGGCTGCGTGCAGATACCCCTCGAACTGCTCGACAATCGCCGGCCAGCCCTGGCGGCTGGCATGCTGCCGCGCATTCAGGCGCACGCGACGTAGCGTTTCCTCTTCCTCCAGCAGCCAGCAGGCGGCATCGATGAATGCGGGCTGGTCGCCCGGCATGGCCAACGCACCGTTGTGGCCATGGCGGATATGTTGCGCAGCTGCCGCCTGGTCACAGGCAACCACCGCCAACCCCGAAGCCATGGCCTCGAGCACTACGTTGCCGAAGGTTTCGGTTGTGCTGGGGAACAGGAACAGGTCGCCACTGGCGTAGTGTTGTGCCAACACTTCGCCGCGCTGGGCGCCGCAGAAGAGCGCCTCGGGGAGCTGCTGCTGGAGGGCGGCGCGCTGTGGGCCGTCACCCACCAGAACAAGGCGCAGGCGTTTCTGTGGATAGGTTTGCTGCAAGGCCTGCAGGCAAGGCTGTAGCAGGCGAAGGTTCTTTTCTGCCGCCAAGCGCCCGACGTACAGCACGGCGATGTCGTCTGCACCCAGCCCCCAGCTTTCGCGCAAAGCCTGGCTGCGCCGGGCCGGGTTGAACAGGCAGGCGTCGACCCCGCGGGCCAGCAACCCCAGGTGCTGGAAGCCGCGGCGCTCAAGCTCAAGGCGCTGGCTTGCGCTGGGCACCAGGGTGACCGCCGTGCGCCGGTGGAACCAGCGCAGGTAGAGGGTGAGCAAGCGGCTCAGCAAACCCAGGCCGTAGTGGCCGGAGTACTGCGGGAATTTGGCGGTGAAGCCACTGACCACCGCCAGCCCCAGGCGCCGGGCAGCGCGCAGCGCGCTAAGCCCGAGCGGCCCCTCGGTGGCGATGTAGAGCACGTCCGGGCGCTGCCGGCGCCAGCGGCGTAGCAGCGTGTGCATCGACACCTCGCCCCATTGCAAGCCTGGGTAACCCGGCAGGCCCCAACCGCGGCACAGCACCAGCTGTGGATTGTGCTGTGCGTGGTTATCGCCGGCCTGGCGTGGGCGTACCAGCTCAACCTGATGGCCGCGCTGGCGCAACCCTTCGCTCAAGCGCCCAAGGGTGTTGGCCACGCCGTTGATTTCGGGTGGGAAGGTTTCGCTGACCAGGGCGATGCGTAGCGCAGGTGTGTTCATGGCAAAAGTTTCTGCCTGCCCGATTGCGTCAATGTGACGGTCACGTGGCGCGCAGGTGACAGCTGACCATCGGCTTGTGCAGCGTGCAGATTATTTCCTGGTGCGCCGCTCAAGGGGCCGTGCCGTCGGCCGATGAAGATGCATTCGACCACCTGTTGCGCTCCAGGAGAGCGGTGATGTTCAACAACAAGCTCAAGCAAGAAAACCGGCAACTCCGCGAAGACCTGATGTGTATCGAACAGGTCAAGAGCAGCCT
Source organism: Pseudomonas sp. NBRC 111127 (assembly GCF_001320345.1). Lineage (NCBI taxonomy): Bacteria > Pseudomonadati > Pseudomonadota > Gammaproteobacteria > Pseudomonadales > Pseudomonadaceae > Pseudomonas > Pseudomonas sp. NBRC 111127. Next base: position 42,378 of record NZ_BCBD01000026.1, read on the forward strand.
CGACAGCGAGATGCTGGTGCTGCAACTCGACCCCCAGGGACGGATCGAGATGGTCAATGGCAACTTCGAGAGCGAGATGCTCTACCGGGCCGACCAACTGCTTGGACGCAACATCGAGGACATCGTCCCCGCCCATGTGCGGTCGCTGGACTTCTACCAGCGGATGAAAGCCGCCATCACTCGTGGCGAGCACCTGAACGGCGCGTTTCGCCTGTTGCGCGGCAATGGCCAGGAAGCCTGGCTGCGCTCGATCCTGCAGCCGGTCAAGAACAGCGAGGGGCGCATTCGGTACTTCACCCTGCATTCCAGCGACCTGACCCGCACCATCGAAGCTTCGCGCGAACATGAGAGCCTGATCAAGGCGCTGATGCGCTCCACGGCGGTCATCGAGTTCGACCTCGACGGTAACGTCCTCACCGCCAACGAGCGCTTCCTGGCCACGGTCGGCTACCGCCTGGAGCAGATTCGCGGCAAGCACCATCGTCTGTTCTGCACGCCGGAAGAGGCCAACTCAACCGCTTACCAGGCGTTCTGGGACAGGCTGCGTCGTGGCGAGTACGTGGCTGACCGCTTCAAGCGCATCGATGCCCACGGCCGGGTGGTCTGGTTGGAGGCCTCCTACAACCCGATCTTCGATGCCCACGACGTGCTGTACAAGGTGGTCAAATTCGCCACCGTGATCACCGACCAGGTCAACCAGGAACAGGCGGTGGCCGAAGCGGCGGATGTCGCCTACACCACCTCGCTGGGCACCGATGCCAGCGCGCGCAAGGCTACCGAGGTGGTCACCCAGAGTGTCAGCGTGATGCGCGGCCTGGAAGCTTCGATGCAAGAGGCGGCCGAGGGTATCCAGGCGCTGGACACGCAGTCGCGGGTGATCGGCTCGATCATCAAGACCATCAGCGATATTGCCGGGCAGACCAACCTATTGGCGCTCAACGCGGCCATCGAGGCCGCCCGTGCGGGCGAGCAGGGGCGCGGGTTTGCCGTGGTTGCCGACGAAGTCCGGCAACTGGCCTCGCGTACCAGCAGCGCCACCGAGGAAATCGCCCGGGTGGTGCAGCAGAACGAGCAGTTGGCGCAAGCGGCGGTGACGATCATCGACACCAGCAAGCGCCAGGCCGAACAGGGGCTGGCGCTGGCCGATCAGACGGGCAGCGTGATCGTCGAGATCCAGGACGGGGCGAAGCGGGTGGTGGATGTGGTGGGGCAGTTTTCCAGCCGGTTGGGGCACTGAAACCCAAACCAGACGCGCTCTGCTTTTTGTAGGAGCGGCCTTGTGTCGCGATAGGGCCGCAAAGCGGCCCCAACAATTTGTGCATTAACGTTGAGATCCTGGGGCCGCGTTGCGGCCCTATCGCGACACAAGGCCGCTCCTACAGAGATCGCGTAACGCCCAGGGATCAGTCCCGCTCCCGCACCCAGAACAACGTAGCCCCGGCCACCGCCGCCGGCATCATCAGCACGTTCACCCCCGGGATCAGCAACGCCAGGTACGTCACCCCGCCAAAGCCCAGGCTCTGCCAGCGCTTCTGGCGCAGCCAGGCGAGCATGTCCTGCCAGCTCATCTTGTTGTTGTCGGCCGGGTAGTCGATGTACTGGATGGCCATCATCCATACGCCGAAGATCAGCCACAGCGGCGCGGCCACCACGTTGACCACCGGAACCAGTGAGAGGATGAACAGGCCGATGGCCCGTGGCAGGAAGTAGCCCAGCTTGCGCATTTCGCGACTGAGGGTGCGCGGCACCATGGCCACCAGCTCACCCCAGCTGAAGGCCGGGAAATTGTCTTCGCCACGCACCACCACTTCGACCTTTTCCGCCAGAAAGCCATTGAACGGCGCGGCGATGACGTTGGCGACCAGCGTGAAGGTGAAAAACACCATCAACACCACCAAGGCGACGAACAGCGGCCAGAGGATGTAGGTAAGGAAGCTCAGCCAGCTCGGCAAGCTTGGCATCAGGGCATCCACCCAGAGGCTGAACTGATGGCCGGCGAAGTAGATCAGGCCACCGAACAGCAGCAGGTTGACCGCCAGCGGCAGCAGCACGAACAAGCGCAGGTTGGGGCTGAGCACCAGTTTCAGGCCTTCGCGCAGGTATTGGGGGCCAGAGAGGACAGGGGCTTGCATCAAGGTACTCCGCAGAGAAGGGAAACGCGCTGACCTTACCGAGTTTGGCGTGCCGACGAAAGGCAGCGGGTGGTCGGGAAACCGGCTGTAACAAAAGCATCGACAGTATGATCACCGATGAAATTGCAGCATAGACGATGCCTATGAGGTGGATTGTCGAAGGATATTTCCTTAATCTTTGCGACCTCGCTACAGTGCGTTCACCTTTCCGCTTTCCGGGCCTGCGCGTTGTAGCCTTCCCCAAGTGCTGCGTGGGTCCTTTTAAATTTTCCAGCTGGCGCCGCCGGTGTATCGAAACCGGCCCGCTCGACAGGAGTTCGACATGTCTGAAGTACGTCATTCGCGCGTCATCATTCTGGGTTCCGGCCCTGCCGGTTACAGCGCTGCGGTCTATGCCGCCCGTGCCAACCTCAAGCCGCTGCTGATCACCGGCATGCAGGCCGGTGGCCAGCTGACCACCACTACCGAAGTCGACAACTGGCCGGGCGACCCGCACGGTCTGACTGGCCCGGCCCTGATGCAGCGTATGCAGGAGCATGCCGAGCGTTTCGAAACCGAGATCGTGTTCGACCACATCAATGCTGTCGACCTGGCCAACAAGCCATTCACCCTGCAGGGTGACAGCGGCAAGTACACCTGCGACGCACTGATCATCGCCACTGGCGCCAGCGCCCGCTACCTGGGCCTGCCGTCGGAAGAAACCTTCATGGGCAAGGGCGTTTCGGCCTGCGCTACCTGCGACGGGTTCTTCTACCGCAACAAGCCGGTCGCTGTGGTGGGCGGTGGCAACACCGCCGTGGAAGAGGCCTTGTACCTGGCCAATATCGCCAGCAAGGTGACCCTGGTGCACCGCCGCGAAACCTTCCGCGCCGAGAAGATCCTGGTCGACAAGCTCAACGCCCGCGTGGCCGAAGGCAAGATCGAGCTCAAGCTCAACGCCACCCTGGACGAAGTACTGGGTGACAACATGGGCGTGACCGGTGCGCGCCTGAAGAACAACGACGGCAGCAGCGATGAAATCAAGGTCGATGGCGTGTTCATCGCCATTGGCCATACCCCGAACACGTCGCTGTTCGAAGGCCAGCTGACCCTCAAGGACGGCTACCTGGTGGTCAACGGCGGCCGTGAAGGCAATGCTACCGCCACCAATGTCGAAGGCGTATTCGCGGCCGGTGACGTGGCCGACCACGTGTACCGTCAGGCGATTACCTCGGCCGGTGCTGGCTGCATGGCAGCGCTGGACGTCGAGCGCTACCTGGACGGGCTGGCCAACGCCTCGTTCTGATTTGCCAAATGCACGGGGGCCACGCGCCCCCAACTGGAAACCGGCTCGAAACTGATCCTGTTCAACCAAGTGTGATCGCAGGCTGATTGGGGCTGCT